>JAAYZI010000134.1 GCA_012514925.1 Deltaproteobacteria bacterium
CCTTGGCGCGCATGGGTAGGAGTGTTGCGATTTTAGATGGAGACTTAGGGCTTGCCAATATCAATGTGCTGCTCGGTTTACGCCCCGTATACAATATTTATGATGTTTTGGCAGGCAACAAAATGCTTGAAGAAACAGTGCTGGATGGTCCGGAGGGTGTAGTGATCATACCGGCTGCCAGTGGAATACGATCCGCCTGCGGTTTAAGCACGGCTGAGCGACTGACACTTATGCAGGCCATTGAGGACTTTGCATACGACTTTGATTATCTTTTGGTAGATACCCCAGCCGGCCTCGGTGAGGACGTGATGTATTTTAACAGTGCTTCGGCGGAAGTTGTGTGTGTCATCAACGATGAACCAACCTCGCTTACAGATGCTTATGCGCTGATTAAAGTGCTTTCGCGCGATTATGGCGAGAAGTCAATTTCAATCTTGGTCAACAACATCGCCGATCAGAAAAAGGCAGAGGCTGCGTATCGTCGACTTAGCCGCGCAGTCGAGCGTTTTTTGCAGGTAGAGCTTAGGTATTTGGGCTATGTCCCTTGTGATTCGGCTGTAAACGCCGCTGTGATCGAACAAAAAGCCCTGTTAGAGGCTCATCCTAGCAGTGTTGCCGCGGTGGCTTTAAGCGCATTAGCGCGCCGTTTGGACAGTGAATTTCATGATTACCGTGTCAAGGGTGGTATGCAGTTCTTTTTTAGGCAGTTGCTGGATGTAAGCGCATATGGCCAATAAAAAAGATCATATCAAGGTAAAGCTGGGTAGCTTTGTTTACTTGCACAAGTTCTCGGCGGGCGTGTCGGTCCTTACATTCTTTGTGATCCTGATCGCGGGTGCGCGGGTGGATGCTCCGCTTTCCTATAAGATTGATCTTATCGTGTTTCGCGCCTTTGTGGCGCTATTAGTGATTCAGTTGTTGACTCGGATTCTAGTACGGATTCTTAAAACCTATGAGGAGATGAATAGTGGTGAAGCTCAAGCGAACAGCCGTTGAGGCTTACCGACACATCGACGACCACGACAAGGAAGAGCTTATAAAGAGCTATCTGCCTTTAGTGCGTAAAGTAGTACACCGCCTATCAGGACGTTTGCCAAAGGACGTTGACCTCAGAGAAATGCTTAATTCAGGCATTATTGGGTTGGTAGACGCTCTAGAAAAGTATGATCCCAGGCATGAAACAAATTTTGCGACATACGCTCAGATCCGCATTCGCGGCGCTATTTTAGATAGCTTCCGTTCTCAGGACTGGCTACCTCGCTCTTTGCGCTACAAGTCTCACAAGATCGAAGAGGCTTATCAGATCATCGAGCAGAAGCTAGGCCGCACCGCCACGGATGAAGAGGTCGCGCATGAGTTGGGTTTGGATGTTGAAGAGCTGCGGCGTTTATTGGGAGAGGTTGGCAGCATCGTGATGCTAAGCTTTGAGGAGCTGGGGTTTGGCCACGGTGAGTAGCGGTTTCAAGCGACGGAAACACTAACCGGCTCCTCTCAGGACCCGTTGAAAAGCCTCTTAAGTGGGGAGAAGGTAGAGTTGATTGCACGCGCGTTGGACCGCTTGCCTGAAAAAGAGCGCTTGGTAATCAGTCTTTATTTCTACGAAGAGCTTAATCTTAAGGAAATCGGCGAAATTCTGGGAGTGACCGAGTCGCGCGCTTCGCAAATTCGCTCACGCGCATTGATCCGACTTAAAAACTACTTGAAGAACGCGCTCAGGTAGGGCCGGTGGAGCAGGGGAGATGAATCAGAGTCTTATACCAGATCAAGAAATAGCTGCGTCTCCGGAAAATATTTTAGTGTTTGATCCACATCCTGGGCAGGCTAGCAGCATCACCAGGCTCCTAGCTGCGCAAGTTCCATCTGCCAATATCACGGGCGTGGGCTCTGTTACCCAGTATCGTAGCATTTTAGAACAGCAGCAGTTCGATCTAGTCGTACTAGATCAGGCTCTGTGCGCCGAAGATAGCCTGGAGTTCTTGCTTGAGCTTAAGCTGAAAGATGCCGCACCGTCTGTCTTGGTGGTGTCTGATCACTCCGATCCCCGCAATATTGCGGAACTTTATAACGCCGGCTGTCACCGTTGCGTAATCAGGCAGAATGCTTGGCAAGATGAGATCGGCCCGGCCGCGCGTCATTTGCTGCGTTTTCGAAAACTTGAGACTGAAAATTCCAAGTTAGTGGCCAAGCTTACCGAAGCAAATTTGATGCTGGCCGAGAAAAACCGCCGCTTAGATGAGTTCAGTGGGACAGTGGCGCATGATATCCGCGGGCCTCTAGGCGGCATCAATATGAAGCTCGAGTATCTGTGTGACACCTGCCTGGATCAAGCAGACGGGCGCACCCGCAAGTTGGTAGGTAGCGCCCTGGAATCAACCCGGCGGCTCTTGGGAATTGTGCAGGCCATGTATGATTTTGCCAAACTCGGCTCCAAAGCGGCGAAAATGGGGGAGATCGATTTGGTGCAGCTGATTAAGGAGGTTTCTGGGGATTTAAATTTCGATGAATCTTTGGAGATCAATATTGAGATTGGCTGTCTGCCCAAAATCTGGGGAAATTCGGATTTGCTGCGGCAGGTCTTTATTAACCTGATCGGCAACGCGGTGAAGTATAATGATAAACCGTTGGTGCACATTAGTATCATGCCGCAACGGGTGATTGAGCGCAGCCTGGGTAATTTCATTGAATTGTGCTTTGAGGATAACGGATGTGGGATTCCGCAGATGGATCAGCGCGATGTTTTTTCAATGTTCCGCCGTGGTTCCAACGTGAATAGTAACAGTGAAGGGGTTGGTATCGGCCTGGCGGTGGTTAAACGCATCATTGAGCTGCATTTCGGGCATATCCAGGTTTCTTCTGAAGTAGGGCGCGGAACGACGTTTACCATCACCCTTCCGATGGAGCGCATTTATTTGGATCGTTAGCGCCGTCTTATTCACAGATATGGAATATCTGTTTGCATGGTGCTGTGGTGGGGGTAAAATAGAAACATCAGGTTAGCCATGTTTCAATGCGCTCAGTGTGGCAGGCATACATTTCATGAGATCTTGCGCTGTGCAACGCGGGACGGGCGAAACTGCGCCTTCACTGTGCGAAATGAGCCTCTTTTCGCCGAGCGTCGCGCGGCGGGGGCCAGCCTGTTAGCGGGGGCCGTTATAATATTCGTTTCCGCTTATTCGCCGCTTTTTAGGGTCGGCATTGAAAACGACAGCATTTTTGGAATTTTGGCGCGTATTTCACTTTTTACGCTGTGCCTCCTTTTGGGTCTTTATATCCTAGTGCGTGGTGCCCTGGTTTATTTAAGCAGACGGCTTACGCTTTACAGTCGCGCACAGGAAAAGTCCTGGGAGAGCTTCCGTCTTAGGGGACGGGAATACCGAGTTCGCATGGTTGCTGATTTAGAGAGGATCCCGGCAAATTTAGCGGCTGGTATAAAGCATGAATCAGTTGGTTTTACTCCGTTTGAGAGGGCATTGTTTGAGCTGCTTTCGCGCGGGATGGTGGAATTACGGCGTGCTGGTGTTTATGAGTCGTGCGGCAAACAGATAGAGTTTACAACGCACCGGCGTAAACTTCTGGTATGGACCGCCTCTACTGAGGAAGAGCAACCTGTTTCTAAGTTGGCAGAGAAGATTTTCAACTTGGTTAGAAATTGGCCTGAAGCGGAACTTTCGCGCGAGGAGGTGCTGGGTCCAACAATTGGTCTGTTGTGGCGAAGTCTCAAGTCTGAGCTTGAGCCGGATTCGCAATTGGCGGAAGGAGGGAGTGTTGACGCAGCAAAGGAGGCTTGGTCCTCGTTATTCCCACAACATCCTGAAATTGCAAGTGAATTATGCAAAGATTTTGCAAAAGTTGGCTCTAGGGGCCAGCTAAAACATAGAAAGATTAGGTGGAGGCCATTTTTAGTGTTTCCTTAGTGGCTCTCGCTTTGTCGGCATTTTTTTTGTTTAAAACACCACAACCTGATCAAGTGGACCTAAATAAGACCGTAGTAGGTTTTGAGAGTAAGGATGAGGTAACGCGCCAGAATGCGTTAGAGGTGCTAAAATTGCCCGATAACATCACTTATCGGGCAAAACAAAAAATGGCTAAAGCAGCCCCTATATCTGACCTCCCTACCGGAAAAGCTCTTACGGCACCTGTTTAGGTGAATAGTAAAACGAACTTGATTATTTGTAAGTTTAAGCTGGTGGTGTTTGAAGCTTAGGTTTGTGCGAGCCAGCTACCCCCGCCAGCACTAGGACGGAATTACAAGCTAACTCAAGGCAGAGTAAATCACGAGGCCCAAGTTTGATTCGTCGGCGCTCCTCCTCTGAGCGTCCTGTTACCAATCTTAGCCAACAAACTTCTTCGCCAGAGAGGCGCCCATGTTGGCCGCGCGGCTTGTCGCGATAAAGCTTAATTAGAATATCTGAAGAACCGTCTGCTTCTTGGCCCTGTAAGATCACGTTCTCATCAAGGGATTCCACCGCGTACAAAAAAGCGCGCGCTGTAGTCCATAGGCCTCCAACAGCATCCAGTGGTAAAACCAGGTTTAGATACCCAAGCGATTTGGTATCCTCCACTCCCTCCACGATTGGGGTGTAACAGAGTCTCAATCCCTGCGCCTCAGGGATGAGTTGGAGACATCCAAAAGATTTGTTAATAATAAAAGTAATGCCGCCAACGTACATAACCTACACCTTTTCCAAATCCTGCTTTAGAAGCAATCAACAGTTAAAAAAACAGCGCCTCGCCTAGGGCCTATGGCCGTTGGGATAGTATTACATTTGAGACTGCTTTCAAAGAGAAAGTTTTAGCGCGTGGATATATACCTGTTTTTCCGTTGTTTTTAGGGTTCGGGCGGCCTTGGTCCAAAAGCCAATCTACAAACACCAAGGCCTAGGGAAAAGGTTCCCTCAAGGGACCATTTTTAGAGGTGAAAACACTAGTTGGTGGTAGTGCCGGTCTCTCCCTCGTGCACTGAGGATGCTTTCAGATTTAAAACTCCTTGCGGCCATGATTTCTCTTACCCTCCGCATATTTCTATTACGGCGGCGTCGATATCTGCAGGCTTTACCACAAAGTCGCGGCTACCTTTTTTCGACTCTCTTTTAAAGGCGTTTAGTCCGGCCTGGTTGCAGATTGCCCGTATATCTGCTCCGGATTTGCCAGAAGTGGCCGCTACCAAACGCTCAACATCGATTTGCTCGCTTAGGTTGAGACGTTTTAGGTACAGCCCAAAAAGCGCCCTGCGACCGTTTGCATCCGGGAGTGGGATCTCGATCACTCGATCCAAACGCCCTCCCCGCTTCAAGGCCGGATCCACAAGGTCGGCGCGGTTGGTGGCTGCCACGA
>JAAYZI010000135.1 GCA_012514925.1 Deltaproteobacteria bacterium
AGCGGCACAAGGCGTATTCCTGCCAGGCCGAACCCTCACTTAAATAAATTGCGGCTAAAGGCGGATTGGAGCTTAGGTTGAACTGCACCATCTGTTGTTCGGTGGTCAGTACCAAGGGGCGGAATACGCTGCTCGGTTTTTCAGCCCTTTTTAGCAGATCCTGATCGTTATCTCCGTAACTGCTGACCATGTTTTCGATGGATCGCAGCTGGTCTAAGCCCTGCGACCCCTTTTCAAAATCAGCTACACTAAGAGGCGCGTCCTGTTGTTTGAAAGCCAAGCCAGCTAGCTGAATAAGATTGCCTGGGCCGCTGATAGCGCGTAACGGGTGAGTGTGCATCAAGATTGGAGCCCGGCCTGGACCTTTGGACGTGTTAATTATGGAGGCGACGTAGGGCCAGCTTAGCTGAGCTTGGGCCCCCAACTCCAGGATGTCCTCCCGGCGGGTCGCCAGCACATACGGAGACCGAAATAAATGCGTGCAGTCAGTTTGAGGAGCGCCTAAATTGATTAAATGCGCATTAGTGTAATTTATCAGCGCTTGCGAAGGCGCAAGCCAAGCCTCAACTTTTAGTTTACCGGAGGCCAATTCCTTGGCCGCCCTAAGCGCCGGCATCTCAATTAACTCTAGTTCAACTCTGCGTCCTCCCGAAACCGTGGGCACCTCTTTCTCGAAAGCCTTTTTGCTTTGCCGCAGGTAGGCACGTAGGAGCGGGTCGTAGACCAGCCTGACTGCGACCCTTTGCGTTTGTGAAGAGCGCTTATCGTCCATAAAAGCCGGACGTTCGCAGGCGGTGACGGCCAGGCATGCGCCAATTAGTATAGCTGACGCCGAAGGTTTTATGAGTGAGAGTAAACGCATATTCCTTGACCCTGATCAACGAATGTAGCAGGCAATCTCCATTTTTTTTCATGATAACCACACTGGTAACAGATTGTAATCCCCCAATTTAATATTCACGTGAGCGGTTACGTATGACCAAATCCTAACCAGTACAGCTTAGTGCAATCAACCTTTGTGGTGATACAGGGGAAAACGGTGCGGAGAAACAATACGAAAACAATACGAAAAAAACGGCACCCAATTGGTTAGATTGGGTGCCCCAGTCTGGTCGAGTACCCCTCCGAACCGGGTGGTAGGGAAGCTATCTTGATGGGGAGGGTATTCCCACCCGATCATTACGGAGTACCCACTATGTATTTATCATCTCTCATAGCCACGGATCCGTCAATAGAACAATGTTATTATGCAATTAAATGAATATGTTAGAAGCGGGTGGGTAAATGCTCGGAAAGTGTGAGAGGCGCTACTCCAAGCGCGAACGGTTACGATAAAGAAAAATCGACCATCCGGATTGGGTGGCATGTCGGTAAGTTGCGGCTAACTGATAGTGCATGCCGTCAGGTGTGCTGAAACTTTGCGGGGGCCTTTCGTTTCGGTCGGGGCTGTGCTTAATAAACCACTGAGCTTTGCACTGCTGCGAATCCGTAATCGCAGTGTACCGTATCCTCTTGGCTCCCTGTACTTGTGGGCGGTAATAGTTAAGTAGCATTTCGTGCCTGAAATCCTGATCGCTTGTAATGCAAACCTGTCCTTCTGAACTACTGTTTGCAATTACGGTAAGGGCTTCCTTAAAGTGACCTCTACCATCGCGAGAAAAATGCCAGAGGTGCACAATGTTACCAGCCATAAAAACACCAAGCATCACCAGAGCTATGCCCCTTTCGGCTCCGCCTCTTCGAAACATATAGGCTAGCATTCCGGCCGCAAGAAAATAGAAGCAGGCCAGAGCGCTTAAAAAATATCGGACCGAGAGGACTCGTGGTTCAAAGATGATTAGCACCCCAGCGGGTGCAATCAGCAAGGTGGTAAGGAAAAAAATCCATCTGTGATCTCCCGCTTTAGCCAACCGCCGCAGCTCTCCTGCCGTCATGGTCACAAGTGCCGCAACCAGCAATAAACCGACGGCGCCAAGCTCCAACTGGTTACGGGAGAAGACCGGACCGCCCCACACAAGGCTGATAGCCGTCAAAACTATTTCTGTGCGGGGCAAGAGGTCGCTGGACCCTGGAGTTAAGAAACGAATATGGCCGAAGTACAGCGCTGACACTAATGCAAGAGGCAGGGCGTGGAGTTTAAGCATGCGGCCGATGGCTGCAGCAGATAGGCGCGGGCGAAGAAGCACGAAGCCACTCCATGACAGAGCCCCTGCATAAAAAAGGATAAACGAAAAATGGGAGAGGAAGCCGAGAACGACTCCGAGGTTAAAGAGCCAAAGGCTGATCTTTGAACCGGTCTCGAGGTGTTTTTCCAAGAGGTAGGTGCACAGTACAACGCTTAGCAGCATGGGACTGTATCCGCGAGCCTCAGATGAGTAGAGCACCATCAGGAAGGAGAAGCTAAATAACGTGACCGCGATGACTTGGCTGGCAGGTCCTCGCCGATACTCGGCGGCGGCGGCCAGTGGCAAGATCGTAATCCCACAAATGAGAGCGGGGAGGCGGTACCAGAACCAAGGTTGGGCGTCTCCTAAAAAGTAGAGGAAGAGTGTATTTAGAATGTGATTATTATCGCTTGTTAGAGTTTGGAAAACCTCTGTGAAGCTGGTAAGGCGCTCAGCTAGTGTCAGTGACCAGATCTCGTCCAGCCAAAACTCAGTACAAAAAACGCCTTGGATGCGAAGCCAGCTGCCGACGATAAGCGCTAAGGCTATCCATACGCCTCCCACCACTAACTTCGAATTTGGTGGAAACGTGGTATTTTTTGGTAAGAAACGGAGCAATCTAAGTTTCATCGTAATCGTTCATTTGCACTACCGTCTCTGCGTTAGTCTCTGTGTTGTCTCTACCTATACTAATCGCGCCGTTTAAGTACCGCTAGGTGCTGATAGGCCAGCGGTCCCGGCCAAAAGTTTGCGGCTTTAAGCCGTAGCTTTGCAATCGCGCGAAAAACGCAGTTGTCCCACAGCATGGTCGGAAGCAGCAGCTCTAGCGGCTCTATGCTAGCTTCTTTTCTGACCACCATCAGCTCTGGTGTATCAGCAAGAAGGGCGTTAAATCTGCGCCGGTTGAAAAATTGATAGTGGGTACTATCTAAAATGCCTCTGGGCGCGTACGGAAAGCATCCGCACAGCAGCGCCAGGCGTACCGTCCAGTGGGCGATATTAGGTACAGAGAGGAGCAGCACCCCTCCGGGTTTTAAAAGGGCGGCAGCTTCCTTAAAAAACTCAAAAGGATGGGTCATGTGTTCGATTACATCTAAGAGCAAAATCAGGTCAAAACGTTCGTCTTGAAACGGCGTGAGTGAGTGCTCAACCCTTGCATAAATAGTGCGTAGATATTCAATCGCTGGTTCGTACACCTCTAAGGCGTAAAGGTCATAACCTCCGCGTTCTTGGAGGCGCTTGCCGAGCATGGCGCTACCAGGACCAACATCCAAGATTTTGGCGGGGGCTGAAATGCTGGCGCAGTGCCGCATGGCCCAGTTGTGGCTTGAGCCTATAAAGGGCTTAAAGGCGTAACGTGTTACGGTATCGATCTGCATTAGGAGTTGGTCATACAGACAGTGTTAGTTTTCTTCATATAAAACATAAAGTCATCCAGTCTGGTACGACCTAATGTTGGCGTCGTCACATATGTATATCTCGCGCAAAGGATTGATAAATTATGAGTCAGAGAGCTATGCGCGAGATATGCATATGTGATAAGGTTTAATAAAATCCTCGTAACCGTTCACGTGAATATTACTTTCTCCAGAGAAAGTGAATTTAACTCCGCGTCACCGCCCAGGCTGAAAACGAAAATTGCGTAATCAATTCCCTGCGTAAGCGGTCACTTCATTACACCTGAACGCTTACCGGATACAGGTTACCTGATACAAAGTCCCGATTAACCAGGACGGTGTCTGTCGTGCCAAATCCTGACTTGTACACTTTCTTTGGACGTGGCGGTGGCATTTTAGCGTGGTGCGAGGCGGCAGTAAAGTTGCCGCTATGGAAAACCAGTACCTGTCTATGCTAAGCTCTGGGCTGGAGTTTTAAACAGTGGGTGTCCCTATGTACACTATGTACAATTCCAAATTGCGTTTCCACTTTGCGGGGATTGGTGGCTCGGGCATGTCTGGCCTGGCTGAGATCCTGCTTAGTTTGGGTTTCCGGGTTTCAGGTTCTGACCTTAAGGAGGGAGAAGCCGTGCGGCGTTTGGCCGAACTGGGCGCAGAAATACATCTCGGACATGCCGCTGAGAATTTGCCGGAAGGGTGCTCCCTGGTGGTTTATTCGTCTGCGTTGCAGCGTGATAATGTCGAACTGGTAGAAGCAGAGCGCCGCGGGTTGCCGGTGATTCCGCGCGCGGAGGTGCTGGCGGAGTTGATGCGCCTTAAATACGGTGTGGCCGTTGCGGGTTCGCACGGTAAGACCAGCACCACCAGCATGATTGCGGCGGTTTTGGAGCGGGCCGGGCTGGATCCAACTGTGATAATCGGTGGTGTGGTGAAAACGCGGGGTTGGGGGGGAAAGCTTGGAAAAGGCGATTTCTTAGTAGCCGAAGCGGACGAATCGGATCGTAGTTTCCTATTGCTTAAGCCTACCGTTGCGGTAGTCACTAATATTGATGCGGAGCACCTACAGGCCTACAAGTCTTTGTCTGACTTGGAGCAATCCTTTGCACAGTTCGTTGAGGCTGTGCCTTTTTATGGCTTAGCAGTGCTGTGCGTAGACGACCATAGAGTCAGGGATTTGGCACAAGCCTACCGTAGGCGCAAAGTGACCTATGGTTTTGCGCCAGACGCGCAACTGCGTCTTAGCAATCTTTCATACTCAAAGAACGTTACCAGTTATGATGTCATCTGGCGGGATGAACTCCTTAGCCGGGTCGAGTTACCACTTCCGGGTCGGCATTTCGCCCTGAATTCGCTGGCGGCGATTGCAGTCGCCATGGAGTTTGGAGTCTCGATGGATTTGATTAAGTCCGCGTTGGCATCAATGCCTGGCGTGGAGCGGCGCTTGGAGATCGTGGGGGAAGAAGGCGGCGTGACGGTCATAAATGACTATGCGCACCATCCAACCGAGATTAAGGCGAGCCTGCGGGCGGTGCAGGATGGCTGGAAGAATGAGATGGGACGGCTGCATGTGGTTTTTCAGCCGCATCGCTACACTCGCACGCGCGATTGTTTTGTCGATTATTTGGAGTCTTTTAGCGACGCCGACCATTTAATTGTGACTGATATTTATCCCGCCAGCGAGGCGCCAATTGAAGGCGTCAGTGCCGAGCAGCTATGCCGGGCCATGGTCCACCCCCACTTAGAGCACATTGGAAAGGTCGATGAAGTTGCCGCCGTCTTGCTGCCGCAATTGTCGCCCACTGATGTGGTAGTGTGTATGGGTGCGGGTTCGATTGGGACGTTGGCGGCCAAGCTGCTTGAAGCGTTGAAGGCGCAGCCCCTATGACGTTAAGCAGTAGGGCTGTTTGGGTTGACGAGATAGGGCATCAGAATGAACTCCGAAGAAGGTGTGATTCCGGTTGAATTTGAGCGGGCAGTGGGGTTGTCGCCGCGGCAGGGTGTCTTAGCACGGGAGTTGACTACTATGTGTGTTGGCGGGCCCGTGCGCTTTTTGGCAGACCTGCAAAGTCAAGCCCAGGTTCAAGCATGCGTGCGTTTTCTTAGGTCGCAAGGGCTTCCTTTCCGGGTGCTGGGGGCTGGGAGCAATCTGCTCGTCTCAGACCAGGGGCTGGATGAGTGGGTGCTACGCGCGGGGGCTGGGCTGCGTTACCTTAAGCCTTTGGGAGATTGTGCGTTTGAAGCAGGTGCGGCTTTGCCGCTAATGACGCTTTCTAGGAATCTTTGTCGGGAAGGTTGGTCGGGGCTTGAGTTTGCGGGTGGGATCCCTGGTTCGGTAGGGGGAGGGGTACGCATGAACGCCGGCGCGCATGGCGCGGATTTGGCCGGAGTGTTGCGCCGCGTGAGTTTTATTGACTGCGAGGGCAATCTCGTTTCTCTGGAGCGAGATCAAATGCAATTTGCTTACCGCAGCTCCAGCTTGCCGGATGGGGCATTTGTGATAAGCGCTGAGTTTGAAGCGGTGGCGTCGGACCCCGTCCGTACGATGGCCACACTGGCTGAGTTTTTAGCAGAACGTAAAGAGAAGCAGCCCCTTAATTTTGCGTCAGCTGGATCGTGCTTTCGCAATCCTGCGCCGGATTGCAGCGCGGGAAAATTGATCGAACAAGCCGGTTTAAAGGGAGAGCGCCAGGGTGGCGCTATGATCTCCGAGAAACACGCCAATTGGATTGTTAATCCCCAAAAAAACGCTACTTGTGCGGATGTAGCGGCGTTGATGCAGCTGTGCCAGAATCGAGTGGCTGAGCTTTTTGGGATTGAGTTGAAGGCCGAGCTGATAAGCTGGTAGGAAGGGCTAGGCGGGTTGATTTATGTCTGACGTGAAAATTCCGGGGTGCAAGTTTGAGGCTTTATAAGATCGCGGCTCTGTTGTTGCTTCTAGCGGCGGCTGGGTTTTATTTGACTTTTTATCATGCCGAGTTGGCGCCGGGTTGGCAGGCCGTGAAGCGCGCGAATAGATCCTTTTTCTACGGCAAACAGGTGAGTTTTGAGGATTTGGAGAGTCGGCTCGCTTCTCAGTTGAAGCCGCTTCTGCCCTGGGACCGCTCTGTGCTTTGGTGGAGCTTGCGTGAGGATGAGATTGCATCCCGCTTGATGGAGCATCCACTGGTTGAGGGCGCTCAGGTAGAGCGCTGCGAGGCTTTTTCGTGGGGTTGCTTTGTAATTAAGGTAAGTGCGCGTCGGCCGGCGGCAATCGCCGCAATTGGCGGAGAAACTTGGATCGTAGGCCAGGATGGTGCGTTTATGGCGCCGCTTTCGAGCGCTATTACTTTAAAGAAGCTTTTTGGCGAGGACGTTCCAAAGCTTGGGCGCCTGCCGGTGATTGATGGAGTTATGTTGGAGCAGGGGTCGCTTGAGGTTGGGCGGGCTCGTTTGCGTTACGTGCTTAAGGCGCTCGCTTTGATTGAAGAGGAGAGTGGGTATCAGATCTCCAGACTAGCAATCAAGGAAAATGGGGAAACAGTTGTTAGCTTCCGGGGATACAACATGGAGGCTGTGTTTGATGTGATCAAGGGGCAGATGCGGCGTTTGCGTCAGGAAGCGAGGCGGTTCAAACAGGTAATGACGGAGTTTGCCGGACGTGAAGGCGCTTTAGAGAGAGTGGATTTGGCGTTCGATAAGGTGGCCGTGATAAAATTGGCAGATGAGGTGGTTGCGCCGCATGAGGAAAAAGAGGCAAAAAGGAGGTAAAGGGACAAAGGGAACAAGAAAGGGGACAAAAGCGGGAAAGGGGAGCAAGGAAAGATAAACTGCACTAGTTAGGATTCGATTCCGTACGTGAACGGTTACAGATGGCGTCTGTCATATTGAATGCCGAATGCCGACTAGTACAGCAACTTAGCTTACGACGGTTACCGGGCGTTTGTCAGAGGGTTCTAAAAAG
>JAAYZI010000136.1 GCA_012514925.1 Deltaproteobacteria bacterium
ACCTTAGCCAACAAATTAGCGCACACAATCTCACCTGAGGTAATTACCATCGCCGAAGATGTAAGCGGGATGCCAGGCTTGGCCTGCCCCATCGAGCAGGGCGGATTCGGCTTTGATTACCGCCTAGCCATGGGCATTCCAGATTTTTGGGTGAAGAACTTACGCTTCAACCAAGATGAAGACTGGCATGTGGAAGGCATGTTTTACGAGTTGACCAACCGCCGCAGCGAGGAAAAAACCATCAGCTACGCCGAATCCCACGACCAAGCGCTGGTAGGTGATCAGACCATTATATTTCGTTTGCTGCAGTCACACATGTACAACCACATGCGTATCGAAGATCAGGACATGGTGATTGACAGAGGGTTGGCGCTGCACCGCTTGATACGCTTTGCCACTCTTAGCACAGCCTCCCACGGATACTTAAACTTTATGGGCAATGAGTTCGGGCATCCGGAATGGATAGACTTTCCAAGAGAGGGTAATAACTGGTCCTATCATTACGCCAGGCGCTTGTGGAGCCTGCGCGACAACCCGGAGCTACAGTACCACCGCCTCGCGGATTTTGACGTGGCTATGCTGACATTGGCTAAAGATTATAAAATTTTACAGAGAAACGGAGCGCAACGCCTTTATTCACACGTCTCAGACCAAGTACTAGCCTTCTCTCGCGCCGGGCTAATTTTTGTTTTCAATCTAAACCCCTGCAGATCTTTTACAGACTATCGAATCCCCGCCCCTCCCGGAAAATATCGCTTGATTTTCGACACCGACCAAACCGCCTTCGGTGGAAACGGAAGACTTCAGCAAAATTACACCTACCGGGCCACCCCAATCCGGGAGAACGAGTACGTTAAATTTTATCTGCGGCTCTACCTGCCAACCCGCACTGCCTTAGTGCTGCTGCCGGTGGATTTTTAGTATCTGGTATCCGGTAACAGTTTGCGTAAATATTAAATTTAGGGACCACAATCTGTTACCAATGCAATTATCAAAGAAAAAAATTGAGGGCGTAATGAGTCGTTTTAAAGCAAATCTAACCTTGATGCTTTCTTGCCTTTGCTTAACTACTGTTTTGCTAGGTATAACAGCCTCAGCCCAAGAGCGAGGCTTTGAATCCCCCTTCGCCCTCCCGCAAGCAGATGATTTAAGCGAGTGGGGCTTTCCTACCCCAACCCAGATAGCAACTCCACCCTTAAAACTTTACTCCACACAAACTCCAGCGGAGCTAGCGCGACTTCTTAGCGAAGGAGTACGCCAGGCAAAAGCAGGGCGTTTAAGCGAAGCGGAAGCCCTCTTTAGAGAGGCTCTGAAATCGGCGCCCGAAAACCCCAAGGTTTGGAACAACCTGGGTCTAACCTTGCGCAGACTTAATAAACCGGACGATGCAGTTGCAGCCTACCACCAAGCCGTAAGGGCCGATCCAAACTTTGCTCTAGCTTATAAAAACGTAGCCTACGTTCTTGAAGACTTAAAGGAGTACAGACGAGCAGCCAAAGCCTATCGCAAATACGCAGAGCTGGCACCGACAGCCGCAGATGCCCACCAGGCCACGAATCACGCCACTTGGCTTGAAACCCAAGTTACTCCTTAACCGCGCTTGTATCCAGGGCGTCGGCAAAGCTAAAGCTGTCAACCAGATGTTGAAAGACCGGAAGGTAAGCGGTGTAAACCGCCACCGGTGCCGAGTAACTTAACCAGAGATAATAGCTATGCGTTTCAAGCACTAGCTGAGAATGTGCGAAATCTTCCTGAACTCCCCTGCTATCCTTGGTGCGGTAGCCCACGATGAAAAAGGGTGCCTCAACTCCTGCAATTTTAGCGAGTCCCTTTTTTAGAAGCTTTGACCCTGGCACCGCAGCCATCTGGCTCTGAGCCTCTTCAAATTGAAGCTGCAGCGAACCCGCACTCCCACCCGACTTAGCAACAATATGACAGCGCACTGCTATTTCAAAAGCCTGACTGCCGGAAGGGCCGCTTATCAAATAGTCCTTCTTAGGCGTAAGCTCCCAGGACCAATCTGAGGGCATCTCAAATGAAAATCCCAAATTAGCCTCAGCCACTCGCTTGTATGAGATTTGATCAAGCTCGGGGCTTGGAAGTTGACTCTGTTGCGGAGCATCTGAAGGCACGGGCGCTGAGAGCTCATCGGGCTTCCCGGGTGCTTGGACCAAGGAGAACTGAGCGCGCTTTTCCCCCTCTCCATCCAAAAGAAGTCGTACCTCGTACTGCCCCAATGGCCAGCCGATAGCTGGAGGAGAGAGCTCAAAGCTTACATAACAGCTACCGCTTACTTCCTTTTCAACTTCAGCAATCTGCTGAACGCCATCTTGTAAGTAGAAAAAAAGCGCTTTTACCTTAGACCCGCTGGGAGCATGATTTACCTTGACTGAAGCGTAAACAGTTTCAATTGACGCTTCGAACGAACTCCTAATATCAGTTGGCGCCTGAGTCTCAGGATCGACCGCAGCGGATACTACTGCCTCAGAGAGCCCCGTGCCGGAAAAATTACAAGACGTCTCACAGCTGGATAAAACCAGCGTCAAACATACACTCAAACCCAGTCCTACCAAGTGTTTTGCCGCTCTCATACCCTACCCCCTACACGAAATAAGCGATCCCAGGCTATCCGTCCGGCTTAAAATGCGCAACTGCCGCAGGAGCACTGAAACAGTGGGAAGCTCCATTCATACCTATTTCCACCGGTCGCAGCAGGTCTTATACTACCAGGAACCCACCATTGTACTTATAAGGAGGTTCACCATGGCAAAAACAATCGCAATAGTGCTGGCAGGCTGCGGAAATCGCGACGGTTCCGAAATTCATGAATCCGTACTCACCATTTTGTCCGTGGTCAAATCTGGCGCGACGCCCCGTTTTTTCGCTCCGGACATGCCTCAGAAGCATGTCGTAAATTTTCTAACGGGAGAATCAATGTCCGCAGAGCGAAATGTGCTGGTCGAAGCGGCGCGCATCGCCCGCGGCGACATCGCGGATCTTTCCAAACTAAAGGCAGCCTCGGCAGATGCCCTAATCTTTCCAGGAGGCCAGGGGGTAGCATTTAATCTCTGTGATTTCTTAACAAATGGCCCACAGTGCTCGGTGCATCCCCAAGTTGAACGGGTAGTGCGCGAGTTTCATGCGGCCGCTAAACCCATGGGTTTTATTTGTATTGCCCCCTGCATCGCAGCCAAGGTGCTTGGCCCGGAGGCAGTCGAGCTTACAATTGGAGGCGACCCTGACACCGCGGCCAAGTTAGAAGCCATGGGAGCAAAGCACCATTGCACTGGGGCTTCCGAAATTCACCTCGACAAAAGGAATCGCGTTGTTTCCACTGCTGCCTATATGTGCGGCAAAAACATCGCCGAGATCGAGTGCGGGATATCAAAGCTGGTTCAACAAGTGCTTGAACTTTGCTAAACACGTACACACTAAAACGTAGGCGTTCAGGTGTAGTGAGGTAACCGCTTACGTGAATATTACTTTCTCTGGAGAAAGTGAATTTAACTCCGCGTTACCGTCAGCCTTCGCCAGAAAGGCTAGGCTCTGCTAATCTTGGGCTTTTATTAAACCTTGTCACATATACATATCTC
>JAAYZI010000137.1 GCA_012514925.1 Deltaproteobacteria bacterium
CCGTTTGCATGAATATTACTTTCTCTGGAGAAAGTGAAATTTTACCGTCCAGGCTGAAAACAAAAATTGCATGACCAATTCCATGCGTGCACAGTTACGGTAAATGGTGCAATTATATAGTGATTACACATGATTAAAAATGGTACTGATAAGAATTTTTGTTACCATGGTCAATTCCACGCGTAAGCGGTTACTGGATACGATTTGTGACAGGGTCTGGTAAAATATCCTGCTAAAGCTTGCTTATAAATTTAGATTCTGTTTTAAATACAGGACATTGGGGAGTATGGCGACGTAGCTCAGGCGGCTAGAGCACGGCACTCATAATGCCGGTGTCGGTGGTTCGAGTCCACCCGTCGCTACCAAGTTTTTCTGCATAAAATGGGGGTATAACACTAGAGCTCTTGCGTCTAATCGGTCGCCGCCTCTTGAGTGTATGAATAGACGTAGTGAATCTCCCGCCTCTCTTCGCGTGAATTTCCTGTCCCAAATCGTTGCCATGGATCATCTACTGCCACAGCGCAGATAGTCCCTAGTAGCTCTTTAAATTAGGTTTTCTGCTTAATTTGAAGTCTCAATTTAGGAAAGACTTGATATTTCAGGGTGTTAGGGCATGAGTCCAGAGAGGACGAAGAAGAGAAACCGTCAGGATTCTACGGGCAGCACATATTTTGACCTATCCGCATTGGAGCGGCATAAACCTGTTTATCGGGATGTGGAGATTTTAAAGGATCTGATGCAGAAGAACCCTTCCGAAGGGCTTGCTGCAATTGAAAAGATAACTTCTCGGTCACAGATTCCTAGAGGTGAATGGTTTGAAGTTCTTGAAACCGCCGCTACTCTTTTAGGGCAAGCAAGCGATGACCATGCTGAGCAGCTCATGCTACGAATATTAAAAGAGAAGCACCACTTTCCATACTTTCAACAGAGCTTAGTTGCAGAGCTTGCCAAAAATTACGCTCAAAATGGCGACTCTCGCGCTGAAAAACTTCTTGATGCAGCCACCAATGTAGAGACAGAAGGCCCGCGCCATGGCCTGCTAAATGTACTCTGTCGCGAAGCTAAGCAAATCTCCAGCCCTACAGTTAAGGAGCGTCTCGATGCCAAACTGTGGCAACTGATTCAACGCACCACTGAGGAGCCATTAGCTATTATTTTGTTCGGCGACCTAGCCGATAAAAGGTTGGCGGCCAGTCCGTTCCTGCAAGGAAAGGTTCGGCAACAGCTCGAGGGGCAAGGCCACGATGCATTACGCACAGCCATAATTCAGAAGCTTCCACTAATTGCCGATAAAAGTTGGGTTAAACCGCTCCTGCAAAAAATGGCAGGGGCTGAGACTTCACGTGGTGTAAAATACGCCGCTACGGAAATACTTGCGGTACTGGGAAGAGCGACGCGCTGGTAGTGTGTCTCGCTACATAATTCGATTGATTATGCAATTTCGTTTTCAGCCTA
Organism: Deltaproteobacteria bacterium; assembly: GCA_012514925.1. Lineage (GTDB taxonomy): Bacteria > Bdellovibrionota_C > UBA2361 > UBA2361 > JAAYZI01 > JAAYZI01. The sequence continues at coordinate 1,456 of JAAYZI010000137.1, forward strand.
GGCGGTAAAAATTCACTTTCTCCAGAGAAAGTAATATTCACGTAAACGGATACCAGGTACAGAGTACTGATGGAAAGCTGTTTCAGATCAGTAGGTTAGTCCCAGAGCGTCTAAGTAGTAATTTGACACATGACATTAAACGTTATATGCTACATTACATATGAAGAAGGTAAATGCACTACAGCTTAGGCAGTCCTTAACGAAGATTGTTGATACGTTAAAGTGCACGGGTGAACCGATTCTGCTGGAGAAGGGCCGCAAACCCGCAGCAGTATTAATTTCGATTAAAGACTATGAGGAGCGTTTTTCCGAGTTTAATGCCAATCAGGCGCGCAGGAAGGTTGTCAGTGAAATTTCTTCTATGGCCCAAAAATCGAAAAACACTGCTTCAGCGGAGGATATCTTGAGGGAGTTTCGTGAAGGGTGATCATAGTACTGGATGCATCTGTTGCGGCGAAATGGTTCTTTCATGATGAGCCTAATGTCATCCTAGCCAGGCATGTTCTTTCTAACATCGAAGTAAGTACTGAACAATTTTTAGTACCGGATCTTTTTTTTATAGAGCTAAATGCAGTCTTAATAAAAAAGTCTGAGTACGATTTTCATTTCGTAAAAAAAGCCATGGAGCTCATCTTGCGCCTTGGTCTGCGCACAGTCCCATCTTTAGGAGATATACTTCAGTCGGCAAATGAATTGGCCTGCAACCGTAAAATTTCAGTTTATGATGGAATATACTTGGCTTTAGCCGAAAGCGTTACTGGGCGATGGTTAACCGCTGATTTGAAGGCAAAAAAAAGAATCAAGTCTCCGTATGTAATATCGTTGGATGAATACAGGAAAGGGGAGGCATAATAATCGCATCAGGCACGCCTTACACTTGACCCCACGGAAGAGGCTGCTAGCTGGAATTGAAATTCAGTTAACCGGAGCTTAAGAAGATGATTCCCCAACCTCACGACAAATCTGCTCCCAGGCTTTCTGCAGGCTCTTAAATTTCTCGTTTGCTTCTTCCACGTAGTGTCGCGGCAGCCCCCGCGCTAGCGCGTTATCGGGATGGTACTCTCGCGCCAACTTGCGGTAGTGGCGCTTAAGCTCCCGGTAGGAAGCCCCTCGCTTAAAGCCGAAAAGCGTATAGGGGTCGTCCTCGGCCGGCGGGGGCGGGGGTGGGGGCCGCTGTTCGTGCTCTCTCTCGCCCTCAGTGTCGTAATAACTCCTTCCCCAGCTACGCGCATGCGTTCCGGTAAAACCGAAGGCCTGCTGGGCAAAACGGAGCCAGCGATCTTCTTCAGGTGAGATCTCTCCGTCCGATCCAGCAAGCTGCTGCATAATCCGCAAAGCACCGTGAAGCACCGCCGGCTCCCTCTGGAAGGCGTAGCCGAAACGCTCGATCTGCTCCTTGCAGGAAAGTCTGCTTTCTTTCCCGCAGCGGAAAGCCTCAATTGCAAACTGCTGTTCCCTCGAGCTAAGACGCAGCTCGCTTCGCATATACCGCTCAACTCGTTTAATTTCCGCCTCTGTAACCGCTCCGTCAGATTTAGAGAGAGAGCCTAACAGTTCAAAAAGCAGCTTGAGGAAGCGTCTGCGGCGGTGAGGCCCACTGATAGGAGAGAGCAGACCATCTAGACTGCCGGCGTGGGCAACGAGTAGCAGCACAGTCATCAAGAATACCGCCAGGATTGGTGATCGCGGTAGAAAGATCATCCCCACCGCAACCATCACGCACATGATGAAGCGCTGAAAACTGTTTAAAGATTCGAAGTCCATTTGTATACAGTGAGGAAAGCAGACGCACCACTCTAACTTTATACTTTACACCGCTTAGTGTACAGATGCTTTACGACCCCTAAACACTTACTGAGAACTTGTATCCGTTGGCTTGGATCGGACACTTGAGTACTGACCAGTTCAAGTAAAGTCCCACCAAGTCCGGCGCTAACTGTCGGTCCATCACGACAAGGCAAAGCCGTTTACATTGAAGTTTTGCCACTCCTCCATGCTCACCAATGAGTTTTTGGGGATGGCAGCACCTTTGAGAGAACCGCTCAGATATCCGTCACATGAATATTAAGTGTAACCGTTCACGTACGGAATTGATTACACAAAATTCACTAACACCAAAGCTCAGGCAAAAGGTCCCCTCAGGGGACTTTTTGGGGGTGAAAACATAGTGTATCTTGGAAATCACATTAAAAGTGGTTACTTATCTAAGAGTATTAGCTCTTAATACGAGGATTATGGTCAAATTTCAAGATTACTATGAAACTCTGGGGGTCAAACGAGATGCCTCGCAAGACGAGATTCAGAAGGCGTTTCGTAAACTTGCCAGGAAGTATCATCCGGATGTAAGCAAGGCGCGGGATGCCGAAGAGCGCTTTAAGCAAGTAAACGAAGCTTACGAAGTGCTTAAAGACCCGGAGAAGCGCAAACGCTATGATACCTTAGGGTCCGGCTACAGCAGCGGACAAGATTTTCGTCCGCCTCCAGGTTGGGAACAAGTTTTTAATTTCGATTCTAGTCGAGGACGCTCAGCCGGAGGGGCGGGGCACGGGTTCAGCGATTTCTTTGATGCCTTCTTCGGCGGTGCGGGAGGGGCAGGGGGAATGTTCTCTCAGATGAATTCGGGGAAAGAGGGCAGGAGCCTCGAATCTGAGATCACAATTTCGCTGGCAGACGCTTATCACGGTGCCACTAAATCCATCTCGTTTGAACTGCTTCAAAGGGGACCGGATGGAAAACTACGCCGCCAGCCCAAGTCTTACAAGGTCAAGATTAAGCCAGGAACGACGGATGGGCAAATTATACGTCTTTCGGGACAGGGGACACCGGGGAGCCGAGGAGGAAAATCCGGAGACCTTCTGCTCAAGGTGCATATCGCGGCAGATCCATACTTTACTCTAATCGGGCGGGACCTGCATATGGTTTTGCCGGTGACTCCATGGGAGGCGGCGCTTGGAAAGAAAGTTGATGTGCAAACCTTAACCGGGAGTGTGAAGCTCTCCATCCCTCCAGGCTCCCAGAGCGGTCAGCGTCTGCGTTTAAAACATAAGGGTCTACCGGGTAGCAAGGACTCCCCGCATGGGGATTTGTTGGTAGAATTAAAGATTGTAGTGCCGCAGAATCTGAGCGCCGAGGAGGAGCGTTTGATGCGAGAATTGGCCGACGTCTCCAGTTTTAATCCAAGAAGAAGGTAAGTGCAGGACTGGAAAAAGCGCCTTTTCATGGTTAGATTCAAGGCGTTGGTTTATGAGTTCTTACAGGTCAAAATATGGATTTAAACAATTTTACGGAAAAATCGAAGCAGGCTATCAGTGAAGCGCAATCTGAGGCGGTGCGACGTGGACATGCGCAGATTGATGTTGAGCATTTGTTGTTAGCGCTTTGCGAACAAGAAGATGGGCTCACACCGCGGATCTTTACTCAGTTAGGCGTAAATATCGAGAGCTTCAGAGACCAGATTAAAAGTGAAGTTGAAAGATTGCCGCGTGTTTCGGGGCCGGGTGCAGAGCCAGGCTCGGTCTATGTGACCCAACGTCTAAACAAAGTGCTGGTAAGGGCTAAAGATGAGGCTGATCGTCTTAAAGACGAGTACGTCTCTGTAGAGCATTTGCTTCTAGCGATCTTGGAGGTGGGGGGAGTGAGGCTTATGACTGCCTCCGGGATTAGTCGCGAACGTCTCTTGGAGGCGCTAACAAATGTGCGGGGGAATCAAAGGGTGACTAGCTCTAATCCAGAAGCAACGTACGAGGCTCTGGAAAAGTACGGCATAGATCTGGTGAAGGTGGCTAAAAAGGGAGAGTGTGATCCGGTCATCGGACGTGATGCGGAGATCCGCCGGGTCATTAGAATTTTATCTAGAAAGACTAAAAACAATCCAGTTCTTATCGGAGAACCGGGAGTTGGGAAGACTGCCATTGTTGAAGGTTTGGCGCAGAGGATTGTGCGAGGAGATGTCCCCGAAGGGTTGCGGGATCGAACTATCTTCGCGCTAGACATGGGAGCGTTGTTGGCGGGGGCTAAGTATCGTGGTGAGTTCGAGGAGCGTCTAAAGGCAGTCTTGCAAGAGATCAAAAATTCAGATGGCAACGTGATCCTGTTTATCGACGAGCTCCATACGATAGTAGGGGCCGGTAAAGCAGAAGGAGCCATGGATGCAGGAAACATGTTAAAACCGATGCTGGCGCGCGGAGAGCTGCACTGTATCGGGGCCACCACCTTGGACGAGTATCGTAAGCACATCGAGAAGGATAAGGCTCTAGAAAGGCGTTTCCAAACAGTGGTGGTGGATCAGCCTAATGTCGAGGATACGATTTCAATTCTTAGAGGCATTAAGGAGCGCTTTGAGATCCATCATGGTGTAAAAATTCAGGACAACGCTTTGGTGGCCGCAGCGGTGCTTTCAAACCGCTACATCAGTGATCGTTTCCTTCCTGATAAAGCAGTTGACCTGGTGGATGAAGCTTGCGCCGCAGTCCGGACCGAAATGGATTCCTTACCGTCTGAGTTGGATGAAGTTACTCGCCGTATCATGCAGCTTGAAATTGAAGACGCAGCCCTCAAGAAAGAGAAGGACAAAGCTAGCAGCGAGCGTTTGGAAGTGCTGCGTAAGGATCTCGCCAACCTAAAAGAGCAGCGAGAAGGCATGCGCCTGCAGTGGGAGGCAGAGAAGGGGGGGATCTCTCATTTACAAGGCTTGCGTGAGCAGATTGAGCGGATCAAACGAGAGATCGAACAGGCCGAAAGAGATTATGATTTGGAGAGAGCGGCCGAACTTAAACACGGCCAGTTGCCGCAGGTCGAGAAACAACTGCAACAAGATGAGCAGGCTCTGGCAAAAACGCAAGCTGGAAAGCGCCTGCTGCGAGAGGAAGTGACCGAAGAAGAGATCTCCGAGATTGTCGCACATTGGACCGGCATTCCAGTTACGCGTTTAATGGAGGGCGAGCGTGAGAAATTGTTGCGATTGGATGATATTTTGCATAAGCGCGTGATTGGGCAAAATGAGGCAGTGCAATTGGTTGTGGATGCAGTGATACGTGCACGCAGCGGCATCAAGGATCCTAAACGCCCAGTAGGTTCTTTTGTTTTCTTGGGTCCTACCGGGGTAGGCAAGACCGAGTTGGCAAGGGCTCTCACGGAGGCTCTCTTTGACACTGAGGATAATATGGTGCGCATTGATATGAGCGAGTACATGGAGAAGTTTTCAGTCTCGCGGCTGATCGGAGCCCCTCCAGGATACGTTGGCTATGAAGAGGGCGGGCAGCTTACTGAGGCGGTACGCCGCAAGCCTTATGCTGTGATTTTGCTGGATGAAATTGAGAAGGCTCATGCCGAGGTTTTCCATGTACTACTGCAAGTTTTGGATGACGGTCGTGTGACAGATTCTCAGGGCAGGACGGTGGATTTTAAGAATACGGTCATCATTATGACTTCGAATATCGGCTCACCACAGCTGTTGGATGGAATAAACTCTGAGGGGGAGATCGAAGAAAGCGCCAGACTCGCGGTAATGCAAGAGCTGAAGCAGCATTTCCGGCCTGAGTTTTTGAATCGTGTGGATGAAATTGTGCTTTTTAAGCCTCTGGCGATAGGGGAGATTAGGGAGATTGTGGATTTGCAATTAGAACTCCTTGAGAAGCGCTTAAATGAGAGGGGCGTGTCCTTGCGGGTTTCGGATGATGCCAAAGATTTAATTGCGCGCGCTGGTTACGATCCAGTGTATGGTGCGCGGCCGCTTAAACGGTATATCCAGAAACAGCTTGAGACTAAGATAGGGCGGGCATTGATTGCAGGGGATGGTGTTCAAGGTCGCATCGTAGACGCAACGGTCAAAGCGGGAGAACTTGCAGTCGAGCTTGTTGATGCCAAGGAATCAGGATTGCTTAATTAACCTCCGCGTTTTTTATAACCGGGTATCCGGTAAGCGTTTAGGTGTAGTGAGTAACCGCTCCCGCAGAGCATGCATTATGCTTAACGCACTACGTGCACGGGGGTATTAAAAAGTAGCAGCCAGCTAAACTCAAAAATGCCCTTTTCAAAGAGGAGGTTTTTTGACCCGTCAATCCGCCCTACCAGACGTTTGTTCCCGGTTAGAGAGCCGTAGAGCGTTTTAGGCAGAACGCCGCGGGGAATGTCTATGCTAAACTGCGGAGGATCGCCTGGTAGTTTAATGCCGCCTCCTTGCTTATTATAAATAAGGATCTGATAGCCGGCATCGGCACGTTCGCGGTTTACTTGGCTGGTGTTTGGGGGTAGCGGCATTACCACCACCAGATCCGGGGGATCTTTCTGGACAGTGGTCAGGTCGCCTGAGGACACCAACGCCTCTCTGCGTGAGAAACTCAAAGGCTCCGAAAAAAAGCCGAGTTGAAGAATTCCCTTAGAGGGGAACCAGAGCGCCACCGGCTCTTCCTGAGATTCGAAGCGCTGAGCACCTAAGGTCGTAAAACGTCCCATAAGTGAGCGGAACTTTACATTCCAGGCTAGCGACAAGTCCGGGTCTCCTGAGACCTGCCCTTCGCCGTCGAATGAGAGCGTCAATTCTTGCCCCTCCTCCATGCGAGGGCAAAATACAATTAGACGCCCGGCGGAGCGCATCGACTGAAAAGGGAAGCTGAGAGGAACAATTGAAGGCGGTGCCTCCGCTTCATCCGTAAGCGCCGTCCGGTTAAAGTCTAAATGCCCGTAAAGAAGACCATCTGCTTCGCAAAACTGCATCTGTTCATTGAATCCAAGCATAAGTTCTAACACCGGCTGCTTCTTGATCACCCGACCGGCGTCGTTAATCATTGATGGAAGCGTACTTAACTGGGAGTGCTCTTCTTCGCTAAGCTCTTCCAGGAATAATGCGACTTCGATCCTGGGAGAAAACTCTGCGCGCCGGTCGAACACGTTTTGGTCGAACGCTACCGTGGCCTTCCGCAAACGCACATAAGCGCCCTTGAGGTCGTAACTTTGGTCATTGACCCTTATTACGCCAAACGCTTCTCCCTGCGGACTCATCACGCTGGAAGGAGGCAGCGGGGTTGAAGACGGCCGTGGGGCAGGTAACGGCTTAAAACTAACCTGCTCAGGCGGTTTACGAGGGGGGATGAGCGGACTATCTTCCCACGAAATGTGCAGTACTACCAGGGAGAGAGCCAGGGCGGCGCCGAAGTACGACTGCTGTGGCTTTAGATTGGGCTTGCGCATCACCAAGGTGCCGCTGATTATATCGTGCCAAGTCTGTTTGCGCACGGAGAAAGCCGGTGTAATAAAACCGACAAAGAGCACCGCAGCGGAGAGAAGCTTGAAGGTATTTCGGACAAAGGCTCTAGAAATTGAGCAGGCACCACCTTGCTCATCAGTGACAAATAATCCCAGCACCCATTTCCCCGGAGTGGCGGCCAAGGGAGAGCTCTCAAAGAGAGCACCATAAAAAATTTGAAGTAACAACAAGATCAGTAGCAGCGTTAAAGCTAGGGCAATAGAGGATAAGAAGAGCAGTTCAAATGATCGCAGCTTGTAGGGGGCTAAAAGCGCAGTTATAGAGTCGTAGATGATTGAAAGCTGGCCGAAGAGAGAGGACGCTCGGACAACAGAGGCAATGATAACGTAGTCGATTATTGCAGCCCATGCTCGCAGCCAAAAACCTGCTGGAGCCGCAGGGGGGTCCTTAGGGGTGCTTTCAGAGGTCGAACCTTCTGATTGTCTATCGTCTTCGTAAGTAGGGTCGCTAGACTCCCCGTTGTCTGGGTTAAATCTTCCTTGGTTTGGCATGGCTGTATAATCCGACAAAGTTTGCCGCTGATCATATGAATCGTAGGGTTACTGAGTCAACGTGTTTTCTTAACCGTTCATGTAGAGCATGTACTAATGAGAGGAGGGGTAGGGTAGAGACCCCGTTTTTTAGACGGGACAAGGATGAGCGAGAAATATAGCAGTGGCCTTTCAGCTTACAAGTTTTGGCCTTGGCAAAGCCGCGCAAAGTAGTTAAAGTTTAGTAATCAGTATTCAATATAATAGACACTGTCCTGATTAACGGATACCACCCAATGACTTCAATGAGCCGCCCTATTTGGAAGCCTGAGATTGCAGCTTTATTAATTCGTCTTATGCTGGGGTGCTACCTGCTGGCTCTGGCGCACGCCCAATTTTACGACTTACCTGGGTTTATGAAGAATGTGCAGGAGATCGGTGTCGTTCCCGAGCAATTCGCCCTGCCGTTTGGGGTGCTGCTGCCCTATATAGAGCTTACCATCGGTTCATTTCTGATTTTGGGGCTCTGGACCACGCTGTGTGGCATCGTGGCTGCCTTGATCTTGCTTTTTAACGTTCATATTTTCGGAATATTTGTGCCCGGCACTTGGATACTTCGGAGAGACTTTATTCTCGTGCTCTGTTCCCTTTCGTTACTCTCCAGTGGATCCGGCGGGCTCAGTATCGACGGTTTCCGAAAAGACGGATAGAGACGGATAGATCAGGAGGGCGCGCCCTGGAGGCTTGCAGACACCGTGTGTAAAGAACGCGTATAAAGAAAGTGCAAAGATGTCTCGACCGAAGCAAACCTTGCTAAAGGCGCTTCGCAGCGAGTTGCCCGTAGGGGCTTCCCTGCTCTTGGCCGTATCAGGTGGCACAGATAGCATGTGCCTGTTACATGCTTGCTGCCTGCTTAGAAAGAAGCTCAAAATTGAAATAGAAGTCGCCCATTTGGACCATAGACTGAGGGCCGTGTCTCATAAAGATGCGGCTTTCGTAACTGAACAGGTTCGCAACCTTGGTCTTGTTTGTCACTTGCAAACGGCGCCTGTTCGACCTAAGCGGATGAATATTGAGGCTTGGGCCCGGGAACAGCGCTACGCATTTTTTAAGCAGGTTCGCAGTGAACGTAAGTTGGATTGGATTGTAACGGCCCACACCGCTGATGATGCGGCCGAAACACTGCTCATGCGGCTTTTTTCTAATAAGGAGCCGGCTGGAATCGAACCCGCGGATGAGCAGCGCAGGCTACTTCGTCCGATGCTCTCCGTCAGCCGAGTTCAGGTTCTAGATTTCGCCCGCCAGCACAAGGTTCCACACATAGAGGATGAGAGCAACTCCGACCTAACGTTTCTGAGAAACAGGGTCCGCCATTTGGTTCTTCCGCTGCTAAGAGATAAATTTGATACCCGCATTGAGGAAACACTCGCAGAGAGGGCTTCGGGCCTGGCCCAAGACATCAAGTTCCTCTACTCTTTGATTGACAAGGACGTAGATGCCGCTTCGAAGCACCGTTTCGGTTCACGGGCGTGGTTAAGAACCGTTAAGGTGAGCTTGGCGGCTATGCCGGTGGCGCTGCAGTGGCGTTTTGCCGAGACCTTGCTAAAACCCGTTTTGGGTTACAATCTGGGCCGTTCAAAGTCGGTCGCACTGGGGGCTTTCCTCGGTGGAGCGACGGAAGGCATTGAACTTCCTGGAGGTATTAGACTGCGAGCCAAAGCTGGCGGGATCGTTTTGGACCGTGGCTAGCGTTCTTTGCAGGCTGTCGCCAAGATGTGTTAGTAAATTGATGTTTAAGCTTTTTTTTAGGATAAGACTTGAATCCCACTTCGCGTAACGCATTATTTTGGTTGGTTTTGGCTCTCCTTTTCCTTACGCTGTACAGCGTTTCCAAGCAGCAGGAAGAAACGTCCAAGGAGCTGGCTTACTCAGACTTCTTGCACGCGGTTGAGTCCGGTAAAGTTACTGCTGTCTCCATTGAAGGCAACAACATCGAAGGAACTTACCGCAACCGCACCGAAAAGTTTAAAACAATCGCGCCGAAGCACGAAGGCTTGATCGATACCCTACGTAAAGCTGACGTTCAAATTACCGTAAAAGAGCCAACTGAGCAGCCCTGGTACCTGATTCTCTTGGTTAACGCCCTGCCCATGTTACTGCTTATCGGTGTCTGGATCTTTTTTATGAGGCAGATGCAGATCGGGGCAGGAAAAGGCTTAAGCTTTGGCAAGTCTCGAGCCAGATTACTCACAGAGAGTCAGCAAAAGGTCACCTTTGAGGATGTGGCGGGTATTGATGAAGCGAGGGCCGAGCTTCAGGAGGTGATTGAGTTCCTTAAGGACCCTAAAAAATTTACTAGATTAGGTGGAAGGATTCCCAAAGGAGTTTTGTTGGTTGGTTCTCCCGGAACCGGCAAGACTTTACTTGCCAAGGCTATTGCGGGTGAAGCGGGAGTGCCCTTTTTTAGTATCTCAGGATCTGATTTTGTTGAAATGTTTGTAGGAGTAGGCGCCTCACGGGTGCGAGATCTTTTCATTCAGGGGAAGAAAAGCGCGCCCTGTATTATCTTTATCGATGAAATTGACGCCGTGGGCCGTCACCGCGGAGCAGGGATGGGAGGCGGACATGACGAACGCGAGCAGACCTTAAACCAGCTTTTAGTTGAGATGGATGGATTTGAATCCAATGAAGGGGTCATTCTAATCGCCGCTACCAACCGGCCGGACGTCTTGGATCCAGCCTTGCTTAGACCTGGCCGCTTTGACAGGCAGGTGGTCGTGCCTACACCGGACCTAAATGGACGGGTCGGGATCCTTAAGGTGCACACCAAAAAGACGCCGCTGGCAAAGGATGTGGAGTTGGAGGTAATTGCGCGAGGGACTCCAGGATTTACAGGAGCGGACCTCGAGATCTTGGTGAATGAAGCCGCTCTTAGCGCGGCCCGCCAAGGCAAAGAAAATCTAGGTCCAGCCGACTTTGAATTTGCTAAAGACAAAGTCATGATGGGGGCTGAACGCAGATCTTTGCTTCTTACGGATGAAGAGAAGAAGACAACAGCTTATCACGAATCTGGGCATGCGCTTGTGGCCAAAATGGTACCAAACGCCGATCCGGTTCATAAGCTTACAATTGTGCCGCGCGGCATGGCTTTGGGGCTGATGCAGCAGCTGCCTGAAAATGATAAGCACACCTACTCTAAGAACTATTGGCTCGATCAGCTAGCAGTCTTCTTCGGAGGGCGCGGCGCGGAGGAGCTGGTTTTTGACGATGTTAATACCGGGGCGAGTTCGGATATAGAACGCGCTACTAAAGTGGCGCGACGCATGGTGTGTGAGTGGGGAATGAGCGACAGGATCGGTCCGTTGCACTATTCGAGTAAGGATGAGCATGTGTTTCTAGGGCGGGAAATCGGCAGACCGCGCGAGCATTCAGAGCAGACCCAGGTAGAGATCGATGCCGAGGTGCGGGCGATTGTGGAGTCTCAGCGGATGCGCGCCAAAAATTTGCTGCAAGAAAACCTCGACAAACTGCATAATTTGGCGAGTGCTCTGCTCGAAAGAGAGACTTTGAATTCTGATCAGATAGACGCGATTATGCGCGGGGAGACCTTGCCGCCGCCGGAGCCTATTACTGCGGCAACAACCAACAGCGCAAGCAAGGAAAGTCAACAGGTCCCGGCTGAAGAGGCTCCGCCCTCGCCGAAACAGGATCCCAAGACGGTGGTTGAATAAAGTACATGATGAAGTGGCCGTGAGAAGTGGCGTTTGAATTTAAGACTCTGCATGCCGGAAGAAGGGCTGATACAATACTTGCTGGGCACGCTGGACGTGCTGGTGGTGGCCTACCTTATTTACCGTATCTTGTTGGTAATGAGGGGAACGCGAGCCGCTCCGATGCTGGGTGGTCTGGCGCTGGTGGTGCTGGCTTACTTTATCTCGAAGACCGCAGGCTTGGTGACTCTCCACTGGATTCTGGGGAATTTTCTCAGTTCGATAATCTTGGTGGTGATTGTGATTTTTCAAGAGGAGATTCGGCGCGGTCTTACTAAGATGGGGATCCAGCCTGTTTTCAGGCCTTCATCAAAGCCAAATTATGATCGCACTTCGGAAGACCTGGTTTTGGTGGCCGAGCGCCTTTCGAGTAGTCGGACCGGCGCTTTGATTGTGATTCAACGTGAAGTAGGCTTGGACGAGTTCGTAGAGGAAGCAGTGGAAATTGACGCCTTACTAAACCGCAAATTGCTGGTTAGCCTTTTTCAGAAGGACTCGCCGTTACATGATGGCGCGGTGATTATCAACGACGGTCGCATTAAAGCGGCTGGATGCGTCCTACCAATCACCTTTAACCCCGATTTGGATCCGAATCTGGGAACGAGGCATCGTGCTGCTTTAGGGATCTCTGAGCGCAGCGACGCTTTAGCCATCGTGGTGTCTGAAGAAACCGGCGCGATTGCGCTTGCAAGAGACGGCAAGCTCTCCCGCAATTTGGATGGAGCTTCACTAAAACAGATCTTAGAGAAGCTGATTGACGCCAAGGACTCTGTGGAGGAATCTGTGGAGGAAGAGGCCCTGTGAAAAACCTTGGATTAAAAGCCTTTTCTTTGCTTATTGCCCTACTGCTTTTTGTCTTTGTGAGAGGACAGAGCAATAGCGCGCAAATGTCATTTATAGCCCCGGTCGAAATCCAGAACCTGCCGAGCGAGAAAGTCATTCTGCTTCCAACTCTTAGGCAAGCGCAGGTTACCGTAAGGGGTCCCGCTTTTTTGGTCTCACAAGTCTCAGCAGCAGCGCCTTCGTTTCGGGTTAAGCTGCCGCCGCTTGTCGAGAACCGTTTCGAAGCGGCTCTTATTCCAGACACATTGGCTTTACCGCCTGGAGTGGAGGTGGTGGGAATCGAGCCTCCTAAAATTGAGTTATTATTGGATCGGCGTGCCAGCAAAGCCGTCCCCGTGGAGGTTCCGCGAATCGGAAGCGTAAATGACAATTTGCAATTGGTAAGGTTTGAGGTGCAGCCGCCTGAAGTGCTGGTGAGCGGCCCCGAAACCGAAGTCAAGGAGGTGCGGGCAATTGAGACTGCTCCGGTCGATTTACGGGATATCAAGCAAGATACCATGTTGGAACTGCTTTTACGCCCATCTTGGCAGCACACCAAACTTGTCAAGGATAGCAGTGTTGTTGTGACCATAAAGGTTACGGTGGTTTCAGTGGAGAAGAAATTCTCGGGTTTGCCAATCGATATTCGCTCACGGGAGGGGCGGCAGTACGAGATTTCTCCGAAGCGGGTGACGGTGGAGGTAAGCGGTCCTCGTGAGCTGGTTTTGCAGCTGTCCGCTTCACAGATTGTACCGTATGTGAGGCTTGATAGCCTTGTGGACGGTAACCGCGCGGCGATGGTGTCAATCGACCTGCCCGAATCTGTGTCGTTGGTGGCAATAGATCCGGAGAAGGTGGAGGTTCGTAAGATTGAAGCTGGCGTTCAAGATTCTGCCCCTCTTTCCGTAAACGGAGCCTCGGTGACAGTCGAGGCTTTGACAGATTCGTCCAGCAAGAAAAGGAGTGATGCTAAATGACAGAAGAACGTAGATATTTTGGAACGGATGGAATCCGCGGTGTGGCAGGAGTGCCGCCGTTAGACCCTGAAAGCCTGGTGAGGCTGGGTAGGGCCGTGGCTCACACATTTATGGGGGAAAAAGGCCGTCGCAGCATTTTGATCGGAAAGGATACTCGTCTTTCGGGATATATGATCGAAACTTCTTTGGCCGCTGGGATTACTGCAATGGGCGCGCGTGTAGAGTTGTGTGGTCCGATTCCTACGCCTGGGGTGGCGTACCTTACGCGCAGCATGTTGGTGGATGCAGGCATCATGATTTCAGCCTCACACAATCCCTTTGAGGATAATGGCATTAAGATATTCGGAGCGGATGGGTACAAATTACCGGACTCAGTTGAGGTCAGTATAGAAGAGATGATGGCGCCGGGAGTGTTGGACAAAGCGGGCGCAGATTCAACTTCAATCGGCAAAGCTCACCGCATCGATGATGCGATTGGACGCTATACGGTTTACCTAAAGAGCACTTTTTCGCGCAGCCTTTCCTTGCAAGGATTGAAAATCGGTTTTGATTGCGCAAACGGTGCTGGCTATATTGTAGCTCCACAAACTTGTGAAGAACTTGGGGCGGATGTAGTTGCGCGTGGTATCAGTCCCAATGGACGTAATATAAATGCTGGTTTTGGCAGCCTCTATCCGGAGATCGTGCGCAAACTCGTGCGTGAGCAAAATTTGGATGTCGGCATTTGCCTTGATGGCGATGCGGACCGGGCGATTTTGGTGGATGATAAGGGGGGATTGGTCGATGGCGACATGGTCTTAGCTCTGTGCGCGATTGACTACAAAGAACGAGGCAAGCTTACTAAGAACAAGGTTGTGGCCACCGTTATGTCGAATTTGGGTTTGGATAAGCTAATGCAACGGCACGGGATAGAGGTGGTAAGAGCCCAGGTAGGAGATCGTTATGTGCTCGAGCAGATGCGCAAAGAGGGGCTGATTTTGGGCGGCGAGCAGTCCGGCCATGCAATTTTTGGAGAGTTCTCCACCACAGGAGACGGTATTTTAACGGCGTTACAGGTTCTTGAGATTATGGTGCGGAAACAAAAGCCGTTATCCGAACTTGTTTCGGAGTTTGTGCGTTTTCCGCAGAAGTTAATCAATATAAAAGTTTCGAGTAAACCGCCGTTTAATGAGGTCCCTGAAATTAAGGCCGTGATTGAGCAAAAAGAGGCGGAGCTTGGTGACTCTGGGCGCATTCTGGTGCGTTACTCCGGGACGGAGAATAAAGCCAGGGTAATGGTCGAGTGCGAAGACGCTGACCTCTGTAAACAGCACGCCAGCGAAGTAGCCCAGGTGATCGAGAGAACGATTGGGGCTGTGTAAATACGCGTGGCTTTAGGTTACCAGGCATGAATTGGGCAGCATCTCCTTTAGCGGCAAGACTGCCTTCCCAGGCTGAGATGGCAGCCATGGATGAGGCCACCATCTCGGCCGGAGTGGCGGCTTTAGAACTGATGGAGCGAGCAGGCCGGGGCGTTTACGAGACCTTGGCTCTTGATCTTAAAACTATAGAGACTGCCCGCATCTCCATTCTGTGTGGTCCTGGAAATAACGGGGGAGATGGCTTGGTAGTGGCTAGGTACTTGCGTGAGGCAGGCGCGGAAGTGAAGGTCGTGCTTAGTGCAGCGCGGCGATTTTCTCCGGCACTTGATGCGCAGCTGGATAAGTTCGTAGCGGGCGGGGGAAGTGTGCATGTTTTCGGCCAAGGCATGGAGGGACGTTCCCTAGCCCCTATAGTGACCCACGAACTGGCGGATCTGTTTAAGCACAGCGACTTGATTGTAGATGCTCTTTTAGGGACCGGTCAGAAGCAAGCTCCACGGGGCAGTATAGCGGCGCTGGTGGAGCTTCTACGCGCCAGCCTCTCGGATACGGGGAGTGCGCGGGTTGTGGCTATCGATATTCCGACCGGCATTAATGCTGATAGTGGCGAGGTGTACGATCCTTGCGTACGGGCGGACCAAACAATATCAATTGAGCTTATTAAACGAGGCCTGTTGCAATATCCTGCCAGAGAATATTGCGGAGAGTTAAAAACTGTGCCGATTGGCATTAACTGCGAGGGCCAGTGCGAGTTTGAACTGCTCACAGCTTCTGCTCTGACGCTGCCGGTGCCCAGAAGACCGGATGCGCATAAGGGCGAGTTCGGGCACGTCTTAGTGGTGGGTGGGTCAAGCCGTATGCCGGGAGCAGCCGCTCTTTGCGCTATTTCGGCTTTGCGCGCCGGGGCGGGACTAGTCACAAAGACCGAGTTTGGTTCCTGTTTTTTTCCGGAGATTATGCTTGAACCGGTTGAGCATTGCGGCCTAGGCTATTTGGGGTTGGAGGCTGCCAATCAGCTAATTGAAAGGGCCTCCCACGCTACTGTTTTGGTGCTTGGTCCCGGCATGGGGAGAGCGCCGGAAACCGGGGAACTGTTGCTTAGGCTCCTCTCAGAGTGTCTTTTGCCTACCGTGTTGGATGCGGATGGTTTGAACTTGTTGGCTAGCTCTGGTTCTAGATTAACGTCGCTTAAACATGTGATTTTGACACCTCATCCGGGAGAAGCTGCGAGGCTTTTGGGAGAAACTACGGCCGAGGTGCAGCGGGATCGTTACTCAGCAGCCGCTAGGATCGCCAAGCAAACTTCGGCGTTGGTGGTTCTTAAAGGCGCTTCTAGCATAGTGCATGATGGGACGCGCGGATTTGTAAATCCAACCGGGAATCCTTACATGGCTACGGCTGGAAGCGGTGATGTATTGGCGGGAATTTTAGCCGGGCTGCTGGCGCAGAGGATGTCGGCGTTGGAAGCCGCAAAAACTGCGGTCTTTCTACATGGACGGGCAGGGGATTTGGCGCACGCGGCAAGCAAGGGGAACATCATAGCGGGGGATATTATCTCTTACCTGGGAGCGGCGTTCGAGAGTCTAAGGATCGAATCGGGAGGGTTGTCTTGATGGAGCAGCGGGTGCTTGATGAGAAGCAGACGGAAAAGCTCGCTGGGAAGATTGCAGCAAAGGTAAAGGGTGGAAGGACGATTGGTCTTGTTGGTGGGTTAGGCGCGGGCAAAACCACTTTTGTGCGGTATTTTGCAGAAGGGTTGGGGGTTAAAAATAGGGTTAGCTCGCCTTCTTATGCGCTTTGTTTTGAGTATCAGACTCCTCAGGGTTTGCTGATAGAGCATTGGGATCTTTATCGGGTTACGGAGGTTCCGCAGGAGTTGTTGGAGCCTGTTTCCCCGGATGTAATTCGGCTTATTGAATGGGCCGACAAATTTCCGTCAATACTTTCCGACTTGGATGCAGTGCTTTCCTTTTCATTATCTGAGCAAGACCCGGAAGGACCTCGCACACTTGGGTTTGTAGGACAACTGTTAGAAGAAGGGCTGGAGTAGTTTTAATTAACCGTTTACATGAATATTACTTTCTCCAGAGAAAGTAATATTCAGCGCTTCTCAACCTGGGAAGGGCGTGGCTAGATAAAGTCCACGAATTAACGCGCAGGGTCGATTGACTCAAAGAGCTGAAGGCTTTTTTTTGGTCCAATGCCATGTACGACTTCTAAGGCGTGGTGTCTGCTATGTGGCTCAAGCTGCAAGGCTTCTTTCCGGATCTGGTGACGTGATTCTATGATTCGTTCCGAAAAGGCATCAGATATCCCTGGGACTAGCTGTAACCCATAATTACCACTTGAAGTCAGCGCAAGTTTTTCTCCAACCGCTAAACAGCTTTCAGGATCTGTGCGGGCCTGAGATGGCTGAAAAGAGTAGAAGCGGCGGCTGGTTGGTTTACCAGAGTAATCAACCATAACAGTTAGAGCAACCACTCCAATAAGCACATAAGATAGGGCCAAGTAATAACGTCTCATCTATGTCTATACTCGCCGAAAGCTTGGCTAGGTTGCGGAGAAATTTTGGTAGGTCTGATTACAGCAGCTAGGTTAGGTATTCTAGGCCTCAACGTCTAACTTCTGCCCGCTGTGTTTACGCGGTGCTTTAAGCTTGGGATTCTCTTTAGAAACTTTCTCTTCCGGAGCAAAGCCACCGTGCACCCTCTCTTCAGGCTTCATTACTCCTCGTTTACGGCTGTCGGCGGTTTTTAGATTTTTCTCTGCTACAACTTGGCTAAGAGCCGTAAGCTGTTGTTGAACTATTTGAGGATTGGGCGGAACTTCCCGCACAGCTTGGACCGATGTCGAGTTCTGGACCGTCTGTGAGGAAACTAAAGAAACGTTAGTTGTGGCAATTGAGGCCATAAGTAAACCCAAGGAGCAAGCGCGTCTAATTTGGCGTCGCAGCTATCATCTATATAAATCGGCAGGTTTGAGCTTAACTTAATAATTATCTGTATTTTGTAGATAATGTACTGTAATTACATAATAACTAGGAACCGAAAGCAAAGCGGTATCCGTTTATGTGAATATTACTTTCTCTGGAGAAAG
>JAAYZI010000138.1 GCA_012514925.1 Deltaproteobacteria bacterium
CCGTTTGCATGAATATTACTTTCTCCGGAGAAAGTGAAATTAATTCCGCGTTATCCGCCGAGAGGCTTAAAGCAAAAATTGCATGAATCAATTCCACGCGTGAACGGTTACAGTATCCGTTTACGTGAATATTAAGTTGAGGGATTACAATCTGTAACCAGTGAGATTATAAGAAGTATCAAAGATGAAACTCTTTAACGCGTTTTAACTAGAATATCTTTGTGCAGCTTCTTGCAGTATGGCTGCAGAAGTTGCTAAATCTGCAAGTATGATCCCCAACCAGCCCTTTCGAGCTTTTGGTCTCGCCTTGTTCTGCGCCTGCAGCACCGCCTATCTGATCGCTTCCAGCACGAGTTTAGAACTTCAATCATTTAAGAACTTACAGATTGGAATTGCAGCTGCCTATATGCTGGATATACCGGCACGAGTGGGCCTCTTTTACCAGTGTTTACTCTGGGGTGGCGTGGTTGCGTTAGGGGTGCTGTGGCTTGCGCCTAAAATTTATAGCCGCCTCTTTTATTCGATTGATAGTTCCCGTGCTTTCGACGCAACAGCGTTTACCCTGGGAACAGTTCAAATTCTTAGCTTTTTGGCGAATCCTGAGTATCTTTTTTTCCTAAAGTACGGTTGGCAGCTAGTGCTGGTGGCTTTAGCAGCAATTTTTGTAGCTGACCTTGCCGAGCGTTGGAAATTTACCACTGCCCAAATTAAGGAAACCGCGGCCTTGCTAGTGCTTGCAAGTATCGGCGTTACCCTTTCGGTGCACTGGAGTCTTCCGTTAGGAATCCGTAGCTTGCCACTCCACCAATTGTTTTGGATATTATTTGCCTGCATCATAATCCTGGCGGCGCTCTGCTTTTGGCGGCAAAAACCGTGCTGGCGCACCTTTGAAACAGCGGCTCTAAGCTGCGCTGCTCTGGCGTTACTTCCGTACCTAAGCCTTGAGATTTACCTGATCGCCTCCAAACGAGGGTTCCACGCTCTCTTACCTTTTACTTTTTTTATTATGCTTGTCGTAATCACCTGGGGCGGAATCGCGTTATTGATGCGTCGCAATCCGCCTGCTGGCGATGCCGTATCGTTTAGACGCCGCTTCGAATTGTTGTATTTGCCTGCAGTGGTGGTGCTTTCCCACCTACTGAGTGACTATGCCATTACTGCGAAGCAGCCACAGGAGCTTTTTGAGTTAGCTAATCCCATGAATGGGGTGATGCGGCTTTTCCGCTTCGGTGAAATTCCAATTGTCGATAATCTCAGCAGTCATGTACTAAGCGAGCTGTGGACTCCTATCCTTTACGCGCTGCTTAACGGCTATGATGGTTCACTAGACGTCTTAGCTTACAATTTTCTTGAGCCGCTGGTCACGAACCTATGCGCTTACTACGTCCTACGTCGGCTTTTTAACAACGGTCTTTTTGCCTTGGCTTTCCTACTGCTCTTTCCGTATCCTGCAGTTATACCCCAGGCTCATTTCTCTGTTGCCATCTTCTCAGTGTTTTTTTTGGATCTACTATGGCGACAATACTCCCAACGCGCCATCGTCTGGAATGTGTTTTGGGGGTTATTTCTTTGTGCCTGGCGCGCCGATATTGGAGCGGCTCACATTTTGGCAGCCGCTTTTATTGGCCTGCTGTGTCTGCTTCGCAACTTTGAACTCTCACGACGCTTTGCGATGCTGCATGTGCGGGCGGCTTTGATTGTAATGCTCTCATTGGCTGGAATAATCTCCTTGGTCATGCTTTGCGTGCAAGGTAACCTTCTGGATAACCTTATAATGGCCTTGAGTTATTTTGACTCAGCCCAAGGTTACGGCACCCTGGTGCTCCACCGGGAGAAGA
>JAAYZI010000017.1 GCA_012514925.1 Deltaproteobacteria bacterium
CCTTTGGAACGGTTACACATTCCAGCGTTTCTGAGAAAGGGCTTCAGCAAGAATTGCTGGAGCTTTTAAAAAATACACCGATTAATGACGACGAGCTGCTAGCTAACTTAGGGCTCTATCTTACTACAAAGAGTCTGGCTAGAATCATTTTCTTTTACGAGCTGTATAAAAAGTTGGTCTATCTTCACGGTGTAGTGATGGAGTTTGGAACCCGATGGGGGCAAACCATTTCGCTGCTCTCAATCTTACGCGGCATGTTTGAGCCATATAATCGCACACGCAGAATGTTGGCTTTTGACACCTTTGAGGGGCTAAAGGGTATGACAGCCAACGATACCGGGGCGAATAAGTGCGCTGATGGTTCCTACGCGACTCCCGATGGTTATGAGCGCTACCTCGACCGCCTGCTCGCCCTTCAAGAGCAGTTGAATCCTTTGGGGCATTTGCAAAAGTACGAGGTTATTAAGGGCGATGTGCTGCAAACACTGCCGGACTATTTAAAAAAGCATCCGGAAACTATGATTTCCATGGTTGTTTTTGACATGGATATCTACGCACCCACGGTCAAAACGCTGGAAATGATCAAACCGTACTTATTCAAGGGGAGTCTGCTTGTATTTGACGAATTGTGTGACGAAGTCTTTCCGGGAGAGACCATCGCTGTTCGAGAGGTCCTGGATATGAAAAATTTTCGGTTTGAGAGACTGCCGTTGACATCGCGCTTGTCTTACCTGGTTTATGAATAGCGGTGAGCTCAAATTCTAGGAGCAAGGGTTGTGAAAGTCTTTATTAAAGGTTTGAATGTTTGCCCACACAGACGCCAGAATCTGCTGCATTTCCAATGTTTCATCAAGGCTACCGACCACGAATTAACGGATAATCCCGCAGAGAGTGACGTAATTCTTGCCTGGACTTGCGGTTTTCGGCAGGACGTTATCGATAACAGTATCAGTCAGCTGGTAGAGCTTCAGAAGACTTACTCGGCTGAAGTAATTGCTTTAGGTTGTTTGCCTGATATTGACCGAGCTCAGCTGACAGAGAAATTCAGTGGAAGAGTGATTCCGTGGAAAAGGGAAGGACCCGCTTTAGAGGCTTATTTTCAGTCACAGCCCGGAACCTATGAAAAATCATGCCCGATTCTTAGCGAAGAGGCGACATGCGTGGATGCCGCCAAGTACCGCGAGGAGCATCCGGGGAAAGATGCACTATTTGCTGATCAATTTTTCAAGTTGATGATCACTCAAGGATGCCCTTATCGATGCTCATACTGTACCGAGCTTTTGGCTTTCCCCCCGTTCAAGAGTTTCCCGATTGAGGATCTGGTAAGTAAATGCCAAGGGCGAGTCGGCAAACCAGGACAGAATTCGATGATTCTAATCGGGGATTGTCTTGGTCAGTACGGACGCGACATTGGAACCTCGCTGCCCGAATTAATTCGGGCTTTGAAGAAAGCTTTTCCAACTGTTACGTTTGCTTTACAGAATTACCACCCGATTGATTTGATCCGCCAGTTTCCTGAAATTAAGTCTTTCATTCAGGATGGTTGGATCGCTCATTTGAATTTACCGGTGCAGTCCGGTTCGGATCGTATCCTCAAGGCAATGCAGCGACAATACACACGCGCCGATTTAGATCGGCTGTTCGGGTGGCTACGCGAACTGGAGTTTAGGCGCTATGATACGCATATCATTGTCGGGTTCCCAGGCGAAACCGATGAATGTTTCCAGGAAACTGTTGATTTTTTAAGGACGAACAAGCCTACTTACGCTTTAGTCAGCATGTATTATGATGCCCCCAATGCACAAGCGTCCAAATTGGCAGACAAAGTTGATCAAGCTACCATGTTGCAGAGGTTGGACCTTATCGAAACTGTACTAGTTGCCAACGGCATCCTCTATAACCTCGACGGCAAAGGAATTATGAAGGATCGGCTGGAGAGAATTAACAAGACCAGTTAAATATGAGTCTCCTCAATTCCACTTCTGTCCATTCCATAAACGCTACCTACGAGTGGAATTATAGTGTATATCTTCCGGATCAATCCTCGAGTGCGCTTCCGTTACTGCTTTTTTTGCATGGAATGGGTGAGCGCGGCAGCGATCTTGAGCAAATTAAGAAGAATGGACCGCTTTGCCGAGTCGTTAAGGACGGAGAGCATTTCCCCTTTATCATCGCAACCCCCCAATGCCCAGCAGGTGCCTGGTGGGATAGCTGGAAATTAATAGAGTTAGTCAAGCATTTGGTGTCTAAATACCAGGTTGACCGACACCGCATTTACCTCACCGGTGTTTCTATGGGTGGCAGTGGAGTCTTGAAGCTGGCCAGTGAATATCCGGAATATTTCGCAGCTGTGGCTGCAGTTTGTCCGTTCTTTACGCCTTTAGATCCAGTTACTTTAGCCCACACTCCTACTTGGTTTTTTCACGGAGCCAAGGATGAAGTTGTACCGGCAACCGACAGCGAAAGGATGGTCAACTGGATTAAAAGTGTGACTACAAATCAAAAAGTGCGTTTTACTGTGTTTCCAAATTTGGGGCATAACTGCTGGAGGGAAGTATATGGCAATCAGGAACTTTACACTTGGTTGTTAACGCATAGCAGGAATTAAATAGTTTTGAAGGATATTTATGTCAGGTAGCAAGATTAAACTTGGCGCGCATGACGGCCTGCACGGCATCTTTCATCATTTAGACAGCCTACAAAAATGGAGGCGCGGCGAAGATTTTCCCCCACTGTATGTAGAGGTCAGCCCCACGAACCAGTGCAATCAACGCTGTTTTTACTGCTATGTCGATCATTTAGGATATGGCAATACTTTCATGCCACGGGAAATGATCGTTAAATTATTCCATGACATGGGGGCTTCGGGGGTGAAGTGCTGCGAGATTCAAGGAACCGGCGAGCCTCTATTAAACAAGGCGTTGCCGGAAGCAATTGTTGCCGGGAAGAAGCACGGCCTGTCAACTGTCCTGGTTACCAATGCCACTCTGTTTAAAACGGAGCTAATTGAGGAAATTCTACCTTGCCTTTCGTTCCTGCGCATAAGTTCAATGGCTCATGATGCCAAAACATATGCGCGCCTTCATGGCAGCAGCGAGTCCCATTTCGATTTAGTGATCAAAGCCTTGAAAGACTGCGTGCGAGTCCGTGATGCGCAGCACCTGGATGTTGTGATCGTCTGTACCTTTCTTCTTTTTGATTTTAACATGCCGCACCTTGTAGAGACTGCGCGCATGCTCAAGGAAATTGGAGTAGATGTTTTTAAACTTTGGCCTACGATTGACCAGGGTCGAAATCAGAATCATGATTGGAAACGCGACCACTTCCATAAGATCTTTACTGAAGAGATCCAAAGGCTCAAAGAGTTGAATGATGATCATTTCCACGTGTACCTAAACAGTGAGAATTTAGATTTCTTCATGAGCCCTATCCCACCAGAAAAACCCTATCCGATTTGCTATGGAGTCGAATTCGAGACCCATATCGATGCCGACGGCAAGATTTACCCCTGCCAGTTTTGCTGGAAGGATGAGCGCTACTGCTTGGGCGATTTAACCCAAAGTAATTTTAAAGAAATCTGGGGCAGCAACCAGCGTAAAGAGCGCATGCAGCTCTTCTTAAAAGAAGTTAATACGAATCAGTGCCGAGTCTTCTGTTGTAAACAGCATTCGATCAACGATTTGCTCTACCAACTTGCTAATCCCCCTAGGCATGTCAACGTACTCTAGCTTGGATATTTATTCTTCCGTATTAAAGCTGTGGTCCTATACCGAAGATGGCCGGGATTATATCTTGGGCTGCTGCCAATGATTCCGGAATACCGATATCAATAAAGGTGGCGGTAGCGGCATAGCCGTAAAAAGAGCCGTTTAAAAGTCTAGGAAATAGATCGCGCTCAAGGGAACAAACTGTACCAGCGGTGATCAGATCCGGCACATCTTCAGAGCAAAGGTAGAGTCCGGCATTAATTAACCCAGGGCCACCAACGGCTTGTTTCTCTTCAAAGGCCAACACCTTTCCAGCGTCATCTATCAAAACCTTTCCAAACCTATTTGAATCTGCCACAGAGGTCAGGGCCATCGTGAGTTGTGCGGATTTGGCAGCATGGTATTTAACAAAATCCTGTAGGTCGAGATCGCAAAAAGAATCACCATTCATCACCAGCACAGGATAGTTTCTGACGACACTAGCCGCTAATTTAAGACCGCCGCCAGTCCCAAGCGGAGTTGTCTCGGTGACGTACTCGATCTTTAGGCTCTGGTAGCTACTGCCAAAAGTGCGTTTGATTTGTTCTGCTCGGTAGCCGACTGAGACAACCGCTTCTCGGAACTCATACTTGAGCAGCTGCAGAAAAAGGTACTCTAAGAACGGCCGCCCACCCACAGGAGCTAACACCTTCGGCAAATCCGGCACTGCAGAACGCAACCTGGTACCGAGACCGCCGGCAAGAATTAAAGCCGTATCCACAGGCATTACCACTCGCCCAATTAGATATTCTTCATCGGCAAGCGTTTAAGCATGCGATAGCCCTTGACTAGTTCGCGAATACCATCGTCAAGCGAATACTTAGCCTCAAAGCCAGAATCTCGCAGACGTTGGCTCGAAACAATATAATTGCGTTTATCGGGATCTGTGCCGACCTCAGAGAAGCGAATATCAAAATTCGGAATGTGCTCCTTAACCTTCAAAGCCAGTTCTTCTTTGGAAACATTGGCTGAATCTTGGCCGACGTTATAGGGGCGTCCGACCATTTTAGCGCTGTTCTTGATGCAGTGCAGAAAGCAGGCGGCTACATCACGCACGTGGATGAAATTGCGCTTAAAATGTTTTTCAAACATCACTAAATAGCCGTCAGTCACAGCAGCATACACGAAGTGGTTGACCAGCAGGTCCAAACGCATTCTCGGCGAAAATCCAAACACAGTCGCAAGCCTCAGCGTAATCGTATTTTCAGAGTCCAAGAGCTCCTTTTCAGCCTCACACTTGGTTACGCCATATAAAGAGATCGGCTGCAAAGGTGTATCTTCAGTACAGTGTACACTGCCAGTCTGAGTCCCATAGCCACTGTTAGTTGTCGGATATATCACCAGCTGCAACTTGCTCCTCGATTTATTAATTAACTTGATCGCATCGAGGTTCACACTGCGTGCCAGGATTGGATCGAGATCGCAGGCGGGAGCACCGACTATGGCAGCCAATGGAATAATTACGTCTGCGCCCTTAACCAATTTGGATACCAGCTTCTCATCCCGAACGTCGCCGAAGATGCAATCGTAATCAGAATGACTGCACAAGTGGAAGTGGGCGCTGTGCTGCTGGTAATACATATTATCCAAAATTGTGACCTTGTACCCGTTGGCTAATAGGGTTTCACAAAGAATTGAACCCAAATAGCCCGCTCCACCGGTAACCAGCACATTTTGTTTCATAACGATCCCTTTAGAAAATTGGTCTATCCACATCTCTGGTCGGATGCATAAAAATTTAATCTAAACCTCACCGGCTAGCAACGTAAATTAAAACTGCAACATTTGCTCGAGACTTGTAGGTAATTGAAGCGTAAACGTTTATACGCGAAAACAAACAGAGCAATATCCACAAACATCATTCCTGCTCAGCTTGCGTGCCCATGTAAATAGCTGGTAACAATTTTTGCCACCGTGTCGCTAACATCTAGCCTTAGGTACTCCTGCGGCGCTGAGGATCGCGCGCTGGTGCCGGATACTGCTAAGCGGACCCCTCGCTCGATTGAGCTTCTGTTCGCACCGGATAGGTAATTAGTTCCACACTCCATTGTTTCAGGACGTTCTGTCACATCTCTTACTGTGACATTTGGGACCCCTAAAATGGCGCATTCCTCCTGTACCGTGCCACTATCAGAAAGCACACAGAAAGCATTCTTTTCAAGCTGCAGGAACTCAAAGAAGCCAAAAGGCTTCTGGAGCCTGATCTTGCTGCTGTCAAAAGTTATATTAAACTCTTTGATCCTTTTTGCCAGGCGAGGATGGCAGCTAAGTATAAGCGGAACCTTATAAAGGTCACTAACACTTTCGAAGCCTCCAAAGAATTGCTCAAGCCGTTCTTTATGGTCCACGTTCTCAGCACGGTGAAGCGTGGCCAAAAAATATTCCTTGGGCCTTAGCGCATGCTCTGAAAGGGCCGCGGCTTCATTTATTTCCTTCTCGAAGTGAGAGATCACCTCGTAAATCGGATTACCTGTGACATATATCCTTCTGCCAGGCACACCCTCTGCCAAAAGGTTCTGACGACTCCGTTCGGTGTACGGCATCCATACATCGCTGCATGCATCAATAATGCGCCGATTAACCTCTTCCGGGATACGGTTATCAAAAGAGCGATTACCGGCCTCCATATGGAAAACTGGGATCCCCAGTCTTTTCGCAATAATTGCGCCTAGACTGCTGTTCGTATCTCCCAGCACCAGAAACCTGTCAGGTTGGAGTTCAATTAACAGTTTTTCCAACGAGGTGCAGATCACCGACAATTGCTCGGCAAAAGTTCCTTTAGCGCCCAGAAAAAAATCCGGCTTTCTTACTCGCAGCTGCTGAAAGAAGAGCTGGTTTAGTTCATAATCATAATTCTGCTCGGTGTGTATAATTTTATGATCACAAGCTGCATCTAGCTTTGGTATCACCAAAGATAGCCTTATGATTTCGGGCCTTGTTCCAAGAATCGTGACAACTCTCATCAATCCCCCTATAAAATTTACCAAGCCGCCATCTCTTCGACCATCGACTCAATTGTGGGAGGTTCAGCATAGCCGGCATTACTCCAAAGCAGCTGCGAAGCTTGGGGATGATCGGTGCTTAACGTGCGGTCAACGTCCTCTCCTGCCTGAGAAGCTTCAATCTTAAGATCTGTGCGCCTATAATACTTGGCAAAGATATTCAAAAGCTCAAATTTTGTCACCGGAGCTGCCGGAACAAGGTGCGTCAGCCTTTCTAGAACAAGATTATTGCGCATGATCCCCGCACACACCTTTCCAAAGCTGATAGTGGTAACTCCATTCCAAAGGTGATTAGTGAAACCTTTAAGGGTGGCACCTTGAGGCTGACTTAGGAACCAACCTAGCAAATAGCAACCACCTACCAGTTCCGGACCGATAATAGAATTTCTAATCAGATAGGTCGCCTTTCCATAAGGCTCGCCCAAACTTTTAGTTTTTCCGTATACATCTAGGGCATCATGCGGACTGCTCTCACGATAAGCACCGCTCTTACCTGAATAAACGCAATCGGTTGCAATCTGAATGACCTTGGCCCCGTGCTGATGCGCCCATTCATCCAAAAAATAGGGCAGCATACTATTGATCCAAATCGCCCGCTCGATACTGGAACCATCGACGTCATTAATAAATGGTTTGGTGATTCCAATTGCATTTACGATCCAGTTAACCGGCGGCAGCTGGCTGAGGGTCCCTCCTACGCTAGCGCTGGAAGGAAGCTCAAAATCTATGATTGTGGGTTGGCCGCTTAGCTTAGGCAAGACTTGCGCCAGTTTATTTCGGTCTCTGGCACTTAGCAGTAGCTCAAAGTCTGGAAGCATGCGACTGATTTCAACTGACACGGCGCTACCCAGCATTCCGCTTGCTCCTAAGACCAGTACTCTTTGATTCGACATGACTACCTTTCCTCTATCTGCCAAGGGTCCCACAACCTGGCGTCAAACCTAAAGTCATCATTTAAACTCTCGTCCAAAGTTGAGGTAGAAAAGAACATTAAAAGCATATCTTCAGACAAGGACATGAACCCGTTGGCATGTCCCGCCGGGATATAAAGCACCGCAGGCGACCTATCAGATAGAACGTGGCGGTCAACTTTAAGGCCGGGAGACGGGTTCTCCCAATTATCAATCTCAACAGCGCACACTAAAGCAGAGCCTTTGACGCACCACACATACTTGGCTTCCCGCTTGTGAGCGTGCCAGGCCCGCACATAACCTACCTTATGATTCGACACAAGGTAGGATCGCCTCACCGCCTCAAAGCCAAATTCATTAACGAACGAAACGCTGCCACGGTCATCAACCCGCACGGCACCTTGGATAAGTTTAATCATGGCTGCTCAAGTTAGCACACTCGAATACATCTGCATAAGATAGTTCTGGTTAGAGTAGCGGGGGTTTTTAACATCATGCAACCGCCCTTCTTCAAAAAGACGTTTTACCTGATCTATGCCGTCATCAATTGACCATCTTGATTTCCAGCCCGTCGCGGTTATTAATTTCTTACTGCTTACCCTGTAGTTTCTGCTATCCTGAAATTTCATCTCGGTTAACTCGACTTTGGCATCAGGGAAGTGGTTTCTAATCTGAGCTGCGACATCTTTAATTCTGGTATTTTGCCTATGAACATTAAAGACGCCGGTATGTGTACTGCTTAAATTGTCTGATATAACCTCGGCGATATCTCTAACATGTAGAAGTGGACGAAACTGCTCTCCGCCGAACACGCTTAATTCGCCATCGGTAGCGGCCAGCATAGTCAAAAAGTTAACTACCAAGTCTAGGCGCAGCCGCGCAAATAGGTCTCCTACTCCAAAAAGAGTCCCAAGACGAAAGATCATGCTGTTTTTATTCTGCAAGCATTGTTCGGCGTCCAGTTTAGTGGTGGCATAAACTGAAAGAGGGTTGGTTGGAGAGTCTTCATTAAGCTCTTCATGCTGTGCGCCGTATACAGAACAGGTGGAGGTAAACAGGATCCTCCCATCGTAATTCTTTGAGAGCCAATCCACGCAGTCGTGATTGATACTCTTGGTGACCTTTGGATTTATGGCACAA
>JAAYZI010000139.1 GCA_012514925.1 Deltaproteobacteria bacterium
GGGCCCCTTCTTGCCGCGCTGCAGTAATCTGATCGATCACTAAACGAGGTCCATTTACTAGCCCGTCTTGATAAAAAACACCTGGCCGTTGATCTCTGGGCAAGCGGCCATGCCGCAAACCATTTCTGACTCCTAGCCAACGCTGCAAATGAAGAATAAAGTTCGCTCGGCACCCGAAGGCAGGCGATCCGAATGCCTGCACATCGACAACCCGTACCAAATGCGCAGCGGTGTTTAGCAAATCAAGCTTGGCTCTGAATCCACCCAAATCACACAGAGTGTGAAAGCGCCACCGCTGCGGCCAACCTGCCAGCATATACAGCGGCGCTCCCGAGGAGGCACCGCCATAATCGCCCTTTTCTAAGAGCACCGTCTTTAAACCGTTAAAGGCCGCCAAATGGGCAAACGTCGCCCCGTGTACCCCTCCTCCGATGATTAGCAGATCGCTGCGCTGCTCCCGTTCAATAGCGGCCATAACCTCTTGCCGCGTCTGCCTGGGTTGCCCCGCCAAGATTCCATCTGGGATCTTGCAAGTATTATAAATATCATAAAGCGGCATCTCTCACCGCCCTAAAATTGATACGTCCTTGATCTGCCGAGATCCTCCGGACATCATAATCTTCCAACTTCCTGGTGGCACTGCCTCAAAAATAAATGTCTCGGCGGAGTGAGAATGCGGCTCCAACACCACAGCTGAATTGTCCTGACTAACCAACCGGATCCTAATCATCTCTCCGGCGCCACCTGACATCACCACCCTAACCTGCGCCACTTGCTGCAGGCTAGCCTGCGCGCGAATCAAGCCATTTTGATCGACAATCCTTAACTGCTCCTCCGCCAAAAGGCCGCGACTAAAAAGCACTATCAGTATCGCGACAGCAACGCATTTTTTAAACATACGGCCTCTTTTTAAGTTGCGATATCTGATCGATACTGTTGACCTCGGTAATTAATACAGCTCACAGCTTCATAAGCTCGGTCTGCAGCGGACCTAACATCTTCAGCCTCAGCCGTAACACTTAAAACCCTGCCGCCATTTGTGCGCAGGCAACCCGCTTGATCCAGCGCGGTGCCGTGATGAAAAATCTCCACATTCTTGATAGCAGCAGCCTTATCTAAAGCCAGAATCTCATCTCCCTTGATAACATCCCAGGGATAACCCTCCGCTGCCGTGACCACACACACCGCCGCCGTGGTGGTTTCAGCAAAGTTTAGACCTTCCGGCAAAGCATCACGAGTTGCCAAAGCGCGCAGTAACACAAACAAATCTCCTGGCATCCTTCTCAGCAACACTTGTGCTTCTGGATCACCTAGACGCACATTAAACTCCAAAACCCGGATGTTACCCTGATCGTCAATGATCAAACCCGCGTATAAAAAGCCGCTAAACGGAGCGCCACGGCTCTTCATCTCCCGCAATACCGGACGAATCACATGTTCCAACGCCCAGGCTTGCTGACGCGCGTCCAGCCGTGGTGTCGGCGAAACTGCCCCCATTCCACCTGTATTAGGACCCTGGTCACCGTCGCTCAAACGCTTGTAATCATGAGAGGCTGCTAAGGGATAAATACGCTCGCCATCAGTAGCGACGATAAAAGAAGCCTCCTTTCCATAGAGACACTCTTCTATCACAACCACCGACTGACCAAACCTAACATAAACTTCATTTAGAGCCACACGAACCTGATCCAAATCCTGACAAACAAAGACTCCTTTGCCATCCGCTAAACCATCCGCCTTGACTACCAAGGGCGCACCGCGGCTTTCAGCATAGGCTAATGCTGTAGCTTGATCATAAAAAGTCTTAAACTCGGCCGTAGGCACACCAGCGGCCTGCATAACTTGCTTAGCAAAGTGCTTAGACCCCTCAAGCTCAGCGGCGCGCTGGGACGGCCCAAATATGACAAGGCCTGCCTCCTCAAAGCGATCCACAACTCCGAGTGTAAGCGGGCGCTCCGGCCCAACCACGGTAAAATCGATATTTTTTGAGCGGGCGAAATCCACTAATCCCGATATATTATCCGAAGCAATCGCCACATTCTCTGCCACTCCTGCCGTACCGGGATTGCCCGGCGCGCAATAAACCTGGGTCACCTGCCGAGAGGCTTTAAGCTTCCAGCACAGGGCATGCTCCCTACCACCTCCACCGATCACCATTACTCGCATAAACACACCTCCACTGTAATTCCACCCCACATATATATACCGTGGGGTGGAATTAGTGCCTAAAATGCCTCCGGTTTCCAAAGAGCAGGCATATCCCAAGCCGATCCGCTGTTTCAATCACCTCATCATCACGCTTTGCTCCCCTTGGTGCCGCCACGGCGCTGATACCTTGTTCTGACATCAGTTGCAAACAATCCGTGAAGGGGAAAAAAGCATCGGAAGCTGCCACCGCACCTCGCAGATTGTGGTTATGCACGCGTGCTCTGGCTACCGCCACCTCGGTGGCATCAATACGACTGGTCTGCCCCGCGCCAGCCGCCAGAAGCATCTGGTCCTTTACAAAAACAATCGCATTAGACTTAACATACAAGCACAAACTCCAAGCCAGCTGCAAATCCTCCAATTCAGATGGGGTGGGGCGTCGCTGACTTACGATCTCGAAGGCGGCGATACCAAAGACGACCTGGTCTCTTTCCTGAATCAACACTCCATCATCAACGCTACGTATTTCAAAGCGCTGTTCCTGTGGGACGGGCACTTGGATAACACGCAGGTTGGCTTTGCGCCTAAGCACATCCAGCCCCTCCGGAGTATAATCCGGCGCCACCACGATCTCCGTGAAGTCCTTAGAAACTTCTAGAGCTGCATGCTCATCAACTTTGTTATTAAAAGCGATGACACCTCCAAAGTGACTGCGAGGATCCCCGCACTTCGCTCTAATTAGAGCTTGCTGTAATGAAACGTCCAGCGCCGCTCCACATGGAGTAAGATGTTTAACAATCACCGCCCCGCATTTGTCTTGCGAGAACGTCCACACGACCTGCAGCGCTGCATTTATATCAAGCAGGTTATTGTAGGATAACTCCTTGCCGTTTAATTGTTGCCAGACCGTCTTCCCAGCCGAAATGTCACGGTAATATGTGGCTCTTTGATGGGGATTCTCACCATACCGTAAAGTCTGCTGTTTGATTAAAATATGCCCGGCCACTTCACCAAGAGAAAAATCATCCGTACTGTCAACCACTGATCCGGCACCACTTTCATCAAACTTTACGTTGCAAAGATACTTGGCAATCTGCAAGTTGTAGTTGGCCAGGCTTGCAAAAACTTTAACAGCTAGTTTCCGCCTGAGTTCCAATGCACCTGATTCTCCTGCTGCCTCCAACTGATGCAGTACTGCCGTGTAATCGCTGGGATCGATTACTGACCATACAGAACGAAAATTCTTCGCAGCGGCGCGCAGCATCGTCGGCCCGCCGATATCGACCAATTCAACCATTTCGTCAGGGTTGTCGACTTTCTCACTGGCAAGCCCTTCAATAAAAGGATAGAGGTTAACCGCAACAACATCAATTGGGAGGATTTGATCCTGCTGCAACTGCTGCATATCGGCAGCGTGCTCTCTGCGTGCTAACAACCCGGCGTGAATGCGGGGGTGCAGAGTTTTAACCCGTCCACCTAAAATTTCTTTCTGTCCTGTATAATCCTCGATCAAGGTGCTTGGCACCCCTGCCTGCGTGAGTGCTTTATGAGTACCGCTCGTAACCAACAACAGGTAGCCGAGCTTTTCAAGGCCCTGCGCAAATTGAACTAATCCCCGTCGATCTGATACACTTATTAATGCGGCTTTTTGCATATCTCCTCCTAAACAGGAGATTCTTAGCACAGTTAGAGATCATTAGTCGACCTCTCCCCCAACCCATTCTCTCGTGACGGACTTTCATGAAATATCTGGATGGTTAATCAGGCTGAAGCTGCCGTAACTCTTCCAATTCCGTCACAAGGGCTTCGCGCCTGATTTGCAGCTCCTGTTTTTTGCGATCTTTTAGGTTGCTATCAGGGGAAAACAGCGCTTGTGCATATTCCAAGTCTTTGCGCTTATCGTCTAGCTGAGTCTCAAGTGCACTGAGCTTAATTGTTAATTCTGCCAATATACGGTCCGCGCGGCCCACCTCGTCGCTTATAACCTGCTGCACTTCGTTACTCAACTCAGACATGCGCTCTTTGCGTTGACGCATCAGATCGGAAACTTTCTTCTTCTGTTCAAGATTTGCAGGATCGTAACTTAAGACCTCAGCCTCTTTTAGGTACTGCCAAGTCACTTGTTGAAAGGCCTCCTGCTTTTGCCGTACCGCTTCCGATACAGCCGCAACTTCGGTTGCTAATTTAAGACTATCAGTAGTTCTTAGTCTTTCACGTCGTCCATACCAAACTCCCAATTTTCGAGAAGCAATATCCAGCTCAGATTTAACCTTATCGCGCGACTTAACCAGTTCCTCCATCTCCTCTGTAGTTTGCCGCAATAACTGATTGGTGGCACCCGAAATAGGCATTGTAAAAGACTGGATTTGATCGTTTAAAACGCTAATCTCTTTACTCAACATCAGTTTACGCTTCTCAATGTTTGCAATTTCTGAGTCATCCAGACCTTGCACATAGGAATCCATGGGATCAACCTTGTCTTCCAGCGGTTCCGGATCCAATTCTTCCTCCTCCGTCTTCTCCGGAAGCATCTTTCCTGCCTCTGAGTCCACATCAATTAATCGTGAAAACTGCGGTTCGGAGTCTACCGAAGCGGGGACCTCAGTCTCAGGATCCTCAAACACAGGTGATTGCTTAGTCTCTACTCGCTCCGGGGATATTTTCTTTGGGGATATTTCGCTTACATCCGCGCCTGCCTCTAACCGCACACCTTCCTGTAAATTCAACGCACCTTCTTTTTTGGCACCCTCCTTTTTGGTTATCTCCACCCGATTTTCAGCATGATTAGAAGATAACGCCACCTCCAAATCTGGTGGCACAACACCCGGTCCCGGATCAAATCCGCCTTCACGACCTGAGAAATAACCGCCTATCATAAACCCCAGCGCTGAAAAAGTAAGTACCAACACAACCACTCCCCAACCTTGAAGAAGTAAGGACTTCGGCGCTTCTTCGGCTATTTCCGTTGGTTCAGGCTCGGCCTGACTAGCAGCCGATGTAGCTGCTGCAGCCCGTTTTGCCGCTTCTTGATTCAAGATTTCGCTTGCCAGTCCTTCCGCATCAACATTAGCCCGTATTTCCGGCGAGTCTGATCTTACACCTGTGCAAGCAGAGGCCTCGCTATTTCCAGTGGCGAACCCGCTCTCTCTATTAGATCCATACCCGAGCGGGATATTAAAATCTCTCTCCTGGCACAGCTCTAACGTGTCGTTTAATTCAAGCGTGCTGGTGCTGGAATGGTCTTCTGCGTCCGCATCCTCGCCATCTTCCGACCGACCAGCAGTGGTGCCTACAGAGACCAAAATAACCGTAATATTATCAGTCCCACCGCGTTCATTCGCCAGCACAACTAATGCATCCACAGCCTTTTGCGGAGTGTTCCTACTAACAATCTGCAAGATCTCACTGCAACTAACCAAGTTATAGAGTCCATCGGAACAAAGTAGGTAGAAATCTCCATGCTGCGCCGCAGAAGTCTCCAAACGACAA
>JAAYZI010000140.1 GCA_012514925.1 Deltaproteobacteria bacterium
GCCACAATATGCACCATCATGCTCCACATTTCAGCAAACAAGTATTGTAGTCCAAGTAAACCCTGCAAAATCCAAGCAGCCAAAATGGTGGCGAGGGCCACATGCATAGCTACGATAAAAGTCAGCCCCACTCTGTAACCCCCGGTGATGCATGTAATATCAGATTGAGCGCGGGAGATATCCTTTAAGTTTAGCAGGCAATCCGCGCCGTAGCCGATGCCTACCGTTAAAACCATGGCGATGTGGGAGTGGCGCAGTGTGGTGGCTGCGATTAAGATCGCCACCAGCGTAAAAAGTGGGAAGAAGTAAGGTGAAAGCGCAATCAAGGCGTTGTATTTTTCGCTCGCGGCCGAGTAGCTGTAGCGGTATTCGCCCGAGTCATCCTTTATCTTCCAGCCTTTACTTTTGTTCTTAGCAAAATGAGAAGGGATATGATGTTTTAATTCATGTATAAACACCGAGCTTCGCTTGCTGATAAAGGTAGCGGCCCAGGCTCCTATCAGCGATCCTGATAAGAAAACCCCTAAGTGCTTAAGCCCCGCCACGTCGATTAACGTAGGCAAGATCACAAGATTTAAAAGAGAGATTACGATTAGGCTAAACAGGCTTAAAAAAAAGGCGACCCCGCCGACGCTCTTTTTTTCTTTGGTGGAAACTTTCTTTTTTGCCATGACCTAAATTGTATCATGGCGGCGAAAGCTTTGCGCCCTCCCAATTGTGGGGGGGGTTGGGTCGGCAACCGGATGATTATTGGGCTACAAAGAGGCTTCGCGCTAAAAGCTTCGGGCTGATATAGTAGTGGCCCGAAGAGAGGCGATTTTTTATTCTTTTAATCTTCTTGTAGCGAACGCTTTTAAGCTCTTTTACAAGCTTTTCTGTGGCTTCTAGTGTCGCTTTGGAGTTCATAACGTCCCTCGATGCTTTCAATGCTTAAAGACGCATCCTTTTGTTCAGGCGGAAACTCCATTTTTTGCAGCTGAACTATTTATTAAACAATCCTATTTTCAGCCCGTTAGCTCTGCAGTTGGATGGGGCCAGGGCCTCTGGCGCACAATCTTGTGCGCGGTTCCTCTTCTTTATGCTTCTACTATCGTACGGAATATGAAGTCCCTTTAGGTTTAGTAGAACAAAATTTTAGAAAAGGGCTACTCTTTTTCGAGGGCCTGGAATCCCGGAAGCTGTTTACCTTCTAATAACGACAGCAGTGAGGTGCCGCCGGTAGAGATATGATCAAAGCGGTGTTGTAGCTCCATGCCGCGGATGGCCCTCACGGTGTCGACCCCCCCGGCTGCGGTGGTGCCGTGCGCTCCCGCTAAGCTCTGAATTAAGTCGGTGGTGCCTTGGGCGTAGTCATCGTTATCCATGATACCCATTGGTCCATTCCAGATGATCGTTTCTGCGCTTTTTACGGCTTCGTCATACAGGATGCTTGTGGCGGGACCGATATCGAGAGCCATGGTCTCGGGCGGTAGCTCTTGCGCAGTAACATCACGGGCGATGCCTTTGGATTTTGGGGAATTGCCAATGCGGAAATCAACCGGCAGGTATGTTTTGCAGCCGCGGCGCATGAGGTGCCCCAGCAGCTCCAAAACTTTAGAAAAGAGCTCCGGTTCGTACACAGAATGACCCATCTGTACCCCTTGCGCCGCCAAAAATGTGTTGGCAATAGAGCCCCCCATAATCACCTTATCGGCTTGTTCGGAGATCTTAAGTAAGGCGTGTAATTGGCCGGCGGTTTTTATCCCTCCAAGAATGACGCAAAGCGGGCGTTTGGGCTGCACTAAAAAGCGGGCGTGAAACTCTAATTCCTTTTGCATCAACAGGCCTGGGGCTTTGTGCTGGAAGTGGCGCGCTACGCCTACTACCGATGCGTGCGCCCGATGAGCTGTGGCGAATGCGTCGTTTACGTAGACCTGCCCAAGTTTTGCGAGGCGGGATGCAAATGCGGGGTCGTTAGTTCTCTCGCCTGCGTGAAAGCGCAAATTTTCTAGCAAGAGTGTTTGTCCGCGGCCAAGCTGTCGGGCTATCGCTTCGGTTTCTGGTCCGATGCAATCCGGCGCCAGCTTAACTTCACTTTGCAGTAGTTCGCCTAATTTTTGAGCAATCGGTGCCAGCGAGCAGGCGGGATCATAACGGCCCAGAGGTCGTCCAAGGTGAGACATTACAACTGCCCTACCACCATTTTGCAAAATATAGCGCAGAGTCGGAAGGAAACGCTCGATGCGGTGCGTTTCCGTAATCTTGCGCTCGCGGTCTAAGGGCACGTTTAAGTCCGCACGGATCAGCACAAGCTTGTCCGTCAGATCTAAGTCTTCGAGTTTCTTCATACTACCATGTCCTGCGTGGGTCTTTAACTTACTCGGATCCTTTTATTTTGCAAGTTAATCTGTAATTAGCTTTATCGAGAGGGTTTTTTGTATGTATGGAGCAGGGGGAGGGGAGGTGGTGGGGGAGCCTTTTTTAAAAAGCCCGCAAGTTCAATTAGTTACCGACTTTTGCCTTGCGGCTCTAAACAAGCTATAGCGTTAGCTTACGTCTGTTTGGGGCGGGACTGCTGCTAGCCTATTTTGGTGCTAACTGTGATATATAGGCGAAGTCTTCCTCTAAAGAGCGCATCTGTCCCAGAGCTCTCGGTGGCCCCGCGGCCTGGTTCCGGGATGGATGCCAAAGAGTCTACGGTCAGGAAGGTTGCAGCTTGGCTTTCAGACGAGTGATTTTATTTAGGTACTGCGTATGAGTTGGTTTACACGTAAGAAGGCGCCCAAACCCCCTCCCGAATCTTCGGATATGGGGGATAAGCCCCATATCCCCGACGACATTTGGACGAAGTGCCCGTCTTGTTCGCAGGTACTTTACACCAAAGAGCTGCGGCGTAGTTTCGGGGTGTGCTCCAAATGCAACTATCACTTCCGCCTAAAAGCCTCTGAGCGCTTGCCGCAACTTGTGGATCGGCACTCATTTGAGGAGATCGATTCGAATCTGCGCTCGCAGGACATTCTTTCTTTTCGTGACAGTAAGGAGAGCTACCGTTCAAAGCTGCGGCGTGCCGAGAGAAAGACCGGAATGCCTGAGTGCGTCATTACGGGGCGGGCCCGCTTGCATAGCATCCCTGTAGCCATAGGAATGTTTGAATTTGATTTTTGCGGCGGCAGTATGGGCTCGGTGGTGGGAGAGAAACTGGCACGCATGGTTGAAATGGCGTTGGCGGAGAAGCTCCCGGTCATTATCGTTTCAGCTTCGGGCGGGGCGCGCATGCAGGAGGGGATGTATTCTTTGATGCAGATGGCGAAGGTAAGTGCGGCGATTGCCCGATTGAGCCAAGCTAACCTTCCTTACATCTCGGTGTTGACTAACCCTACGACGGGCGGCGTGGCAGCCTCATTTGCCATGCAGGGAGACATCATTTTGGCTGAGCCGAAAGCCCTCATCGGTTTCGCTGGTCCGCGCGTGATTGAACAGACTATCAAACAAAAGTTGCCAGAAGGCTTTCAGCGCAGCGAGTTTTTGCTGGAGCATGGCATGTTGGACCGCATCGTTCAGCGTACCGTCATGAAAGATGAGCTGGCAGCGATCCTTTCGCATCTGGGTTTCGGCGTGGGTTAGCTTTTAGAAGTGGAGATGAAAGTATTGCTTAAGAAGCTGATCGTGGCGTTGGGCATGGCGTCCTTCACGCCAGCCGGTGGCTTTTTACGCGCTGCAATCCTGTGGATTTGCGTGGGCGGCATGATTGCGGCGCCCTATGCGCAAGCTCAGATCCGCGCCCAAGTCCCTAGTGATAAGGAGCTGTTCGAGGAGGATCTTAAGGGTGCCCAAACGGCTAGGGAAGCAGCAGTCAGCCAGGCCATTCAAGCTGATAAGCCGCTTGAGGATGACTTGGAAGTGAAGGCTCCTCAAATGCAGTACGACCAAGAAAGTAAAAACTTGGTAGGAAGTGGAGGGGTGTTGGTTTCCAAGCAGGGGGCTACATTTCAAGCCGACCAGGCTACCGTCAACCTCGACAGCAAGCGCGCGGTCTTTGAAGACAACATCGTTTTTTATTATCCGGGTGGGTCGATTACGGCTGATCGCGCCGACGTTAATGTGGAAACTGAAACCGGCGAATTCGAGAAGGCCAACGCAACCCTGGAGCAGGGCTTTTATCACATTGAAGCGGAGCGCTTAAATAAAATCTCAGAGTTTGACTACACGCTTGAGGATGCTGAATTTACGACCTGCCACTGCGCAGATGGCTCGCGCCCTTGGGTGATTGGCTGCTCATCGGCCGATGCCGAGCAAGAAGGGTACGCATTTACGCGTGGTACCTACTTACGCATGTTTGGGGTGCCGTTGCTTTATACGCCGTATTTTCTGTTCCCCCTTAAGGTTGAGAGGCAGAGCGGACTTTTGGCGCCCAGCTTCGGCCAGAGTGATAAAAATGGATTCGCTTTCTCCATTCCACTCTTTGTGGTTTTAGATGGATCCAGCGATTTTACGTTAAAGCCTTTTATTCAGACCAAGACCAGGATCGGCAGCTCCCTGGAGTACCGGCGCGTGTTCTCTGAAAAAAGTGAAATGAAAGGGCGAGTCGTTTATTCAAATGAGTCGGCGCGTGGGGATTCGCTACGTGGTACCGATACCGATGGGTTGTACGATCCGACTTTTGAAAAAAACCGTATCGGGGGGTTCTACTCCCAAATTTGGCGCTCTGCGCCGGAGTCAAGCGTGCCCCTTGGTTTCGTTGTGGACGGACACTACGTGCCGGATAGTTTGTTTTTGCGAGAGATCCCAGATGAGGATATCGGGCTTGCGGATGCGCGTTATACCTCTTCGCGCGCAGTCGCGCAGGCGTCGCCTACGCAAGACATTTATGGGGAACTCTCAGCCGAGTACAACCAGAGCCTAGTGGAGAATCAGGATCTGATCTTTCAACGGGTGCCGGAACTGTATCTTTCGGCGCAACGCAGTGTGCGGCCGTTTGGTTTTAATCCCTATGGGTTGAAGGTGGTTCCAGCCTTAAATATCACGGCTACGGATTTTACGCGCAAAACGGGATTTGAAGGTTCTCGCGCGGACTTTGCGCCCAGCTTAAGAGTTCCGTTCCACTATCAGAATTATTTTAAGGCGCAGACCACTGCAACTTTGCATGAGACTGTTTACGACAACCGCGATGAAACTTGGCCGAATGACCCGGACCGTTTGGTGACGAAGAATCAGCGGAGCGTGTTTAGAGTAGATCAAAGCCTATCGAGCGGAGTGGAGCGGGTGTACCAGTTGAAGGAAGATAGTTGGTTAACTCAGATGGCCGCTTTGGGCTACGCCGATCAAGGCCGACGTCTTAGGCGCATCAAACACACGATTGAGCCGTTTGGTACATACTCTTATGTTCCGGATCGCAACCAAGAGGGGCTGCCGCTTTATGATCCCCTTGATCGTATTAGACAGCGCAGCCTGTTTACTTATGGAGTGCGCACCAATTTGCTCGGACGCTTTGTCCCAATTAACACAGGCGGGGAAGATATCTCCGAGTTAACACCGGATGTGGAAGATTTGCCGGTGCTTGATACCGAAACGCCTCTGGCCGATTACGGCGTTCCTGGTGGGTTCGGGATGGGAGCACAAAAGTTCGGAATGCGGCAGGGGGAGATTCGAGATCTGGTGACTCTTAGAGTGTGGCAGAGTTATGATGCGCTAGAGCCCACGGAGCAGGAAAAAGTAGATAATCCCAAGTACAACCAATTGTCAGATATCGGATTCGGGTTAGGCGTAGCCCCCACTAGAAGTTTTACCTTTACCTTCGACGGAAATTACGGTTTAGAAGAAGCCGATCTGTCTTCTTGGGGTGTGGGTGGAAATTTAAGAGATGATCGTGGTGACGTTTTAAAGACGCGCTACAGTTTTATTGACGGTTCGATTAGCCAGCTTGAGCTTGGAGCAGAAGTGGTTCTGAGTGAGAGGTTAAGCGTGGGCTACTATGGGCGCTATGATGTGAGAGAGCGCGAGTTTTTCAGGAATACAGGGGCTCTTAGAATTTACAGCGCCTGTAAGTGTTGGCATTTGGATCTTGGTTT
Organism: Deltaproteobacteria bacterium; assembly: GCA_012514925.1. Lineage (GTDB taxonomy): Bacteria > Bdellovibrionota_C > UBA2361 > UBA2361 > JAAYZI01 > JAAYZI01. Next base: position 6,048 of record JAAYZI010000140.1, read on the forward strand.
TTCTGAAACATTAAACCCGGATAACCAGGAGGCTACGTTGAGGTTTACGTTTAAGGGTTTGGGGGATGTGTCTCAGAATTTGGCGTATGGTTCTTCGAACAGTAGCGGCATGTAGAGGTAACTAAAGAAACCGCATTGGCGAACCGTGAAGCCATGAATGAGTGGAGTGTTACGATAGCATGAAAATTCTTCTGTTTGGAGGGGGCGGTCAGCTAGGGAGCGAGATTATTAAGCGCGGCTACGATCTTAATTTCGAGGTGATCTCTCCGGTAACCTCTGAGCTTGATATCGCGGATCGCTTCCAAGTCATGTATCTGGCAAACCAGGTTAAGCCGGACTTGGTTATTAATGCAGCGGCGTACACCGCCGTGGATCAGGCCGAAGAGGAGATTCAGCGCGCCTATGCCACCAACCGTGACGGCGCTCATAATATTGCATTAGCGGCCGAGCAATGCCAAGCGCGTTTAATACAGATTTCAACCGACTACGTCTTTGATGATACGCACAGCGAGCCTATTAAAGAGGACGCTAAGCCTAGCCCCCTTAGTGTTTATGGTGCTTCGAAATACGCAGGAGAGCGGGCGGTTCAGGCCATTTTGGGGGATGCGGCTTTGGTGGTACGAACCTCTTCGCTGCACGGAAAGCGTGGGCAAAATTTTGTGCATACCATGATTAGGCTTTTAAGTGAGCGTGATTTGGTGCAAGTGGTAAACGATCAGATCATGTCCCCAACCTGGGCAGGCTGGCTGGCAGAAGTGTTGCTTGATTTAGGACGCATTCCGGCCCAAGGAGTGCTGCATGCTTGTGGGGCGGGTGCTGTGAGTTGGTACGATTTCGCCTGTGAGATCCGGCAGCTTGTGGCGGAGCAGCTTAAGACCAGGAGAGTGGCAAAGATTGAGCCGATCCCCGCCCGAGATTATAAGAGCCCGGCGCGTCGTCCGATTTATTCAGTCATGGACACCGGGCGTTTAACGGGGCTCCTGGGGCGTGAACCGATTTCGTGGCGAGATGGTTTGAAAGCGCATTTGACGGAGCTGGGATATAAACTATGAACTCGACGTTGGAAAATCGGAATCGGCAAGATGAAGGGAAGGTAAGGGTGGTGATCCTAGCGGGTGGTCAGGGGGCCCGTTTTTGGCCGGTAAGCCGCAAGCAGCATCCCAAACAGTTCCTTTCCATTAATCCCAGTGGTGAGAGTCTGATTCAGGTGACTTTGCGGCGGACGCTGCCACTAGCCAGCAGCGAAGATGCTTTGATCGTGACGAATGTGGCTCACCGTGACTTGGTCGAAAAACATCTGCCGGGGGTGCGGTTAATCTGCGAGCCGTTTGCGCGAAATACCGCCGCTGCGATTGGCTTGGCGGCTTTATACATACGTCGTGAGAGCCCGGGCGCGGTCATGATTGTGCTTCCGGCTGATCATGCCGTGAAGGATGAAGAACGCCTTCGCAGTACTTACCGAGCGGCGATTAAGGTTGCGCTTGAACGAGATGCTTTAGTTACGTTGGGTATTAAGCCTGAGAGTGCGCACACTGGGTATGGCTACATTAAGCGCGGCGAGCCTTTGGATGGTGAGGCTTATGAAGTGGAGGGCTTCTATGAGAAACCCTCATTGGAGCGTGCTCAGAGTTATTTTAGATCTCCCGATTTTTTTTGGAACAGCGGCATGTTTATCTGGCGAGCCGAAGTGATTTTGGCGGCGATTGCGAAGCACATGCCATCACTGCATCAGGGCTTAGCTAGAATTGAGGCGGCGCTTGGGACCCCAGACGAGCAGGGAGAGATCGCGGAGGTGTTCTCGTCGTTGGAGAGTACCTCAATAGATTTTGGAGTGCTGGAGCATGCCCAGAACTGCGTCGTAATAGCTTGTGAGCCGTTTGGCTGGAGCGATATAGGATCTTGGGATGTGTGGGCGGAGCACTTCCCAGCAGACCAAGCCGGAAATACAGTTTTGGGAGAAGGATTGTTAATTGACGCTCATGGCTGCGTTGTGCATTCTGAGCACAAGCTTACGGCTGTGTTAGGAGTCGATAATTTAATGGTGATTGAGACAGAAGATGCCCTGCTTGTGTGTCCACGTGACCAGGCTCAGGAAGTTAAGAAGATTGTAGAAATGCTGAAGGCCAAAGGACGTGAGGATCTGATTTAATAGAGTCGAGAAGGAGAGGAGGCTTATGACCCAGAAAGTTGCATTGGTTACCGGAGTGACAGGTCAGGATGGATCTTATTTAGCCGAGCTGTTGTTGGAAAAAGGCTACAAGGTTTACGGTATGGTTAGGCGCTCATCGGTGGAGAAGTTTGAGCGTATCAACCATTTGGTCGACAAGATTGAATTAGTGCAGGGCGATTTACTCGATCAGTTCTCGCTAATTTCGATTTTGCGCGAGATACGCCCGCAGGAAGTTTATAATTTAGCGGCGCAAAGTTTTGTGCCTACTAGTTGGCGGCAGCCCGTGTTGACTTCCGAATTTACGGCGATTGGAGTGACCAAGCTTTTGGAATCAATCCGGGTCGTGGATCCTGAGATTAGGTTCTATCAAGCTTCCAGTTCGGAAATGTTTGGTAAGGTGCGAGAGACTCCGCAGAATGAGCTCACTCCTTTTTATCCGCGTTCGCCCTATGGCGTGGCTAAAGTATACGGGCATTATATTACTGTTAATTATCGCGAGTCTTACGGTCTCTTTGCAGTTTCGGGGATACTTTTTAATCACGAGTCCCCGCGGCGAGGGCTTGAGTTTGTAACCCGTAAGGTGACTCATACTGCGGCCAAGATTAAGCTTGGTTTGGCTACAGAGCTGAGGCTTGGCAATTTGGACGCTAAGCGTGACTGGGGTTTCGCCGCCGATTATGTACGTGCAATGTGGCAGATGTTGCAGCAGCCCGAGGCGGACGACTATGTGATTGCTACTGGCAAGACCCGCACTGTGCGTGAGCTGGTGGAGGTTGCATTTGAGAAGGTTGGTTTGGACTGGCAGAAATATGTCAAGGTGGACCAGAAATTTATCCGCCCTGCAGAGGTCGATTTATTGGTAGGAGATGCAAGTAAGGCCAAGCGCTGTTTGAATTGGGAGCCGCGCGTATCTTTTGAGGAGATGATCGGCATGATGGTAGAAAACGATCTTAAAGAACTCCAAAGGCGCAGCTAGCTCTTATGCGGGCACTGGTTACCGGAGCAGGCGGATTTGTGGGGCAGCACCTGGTGCGGCACTTGTTGGAGTGTGGCGACGAGGTGATGGGAGTGGATATGCGGGCGGCGCCGGAACTGATTGATACGGAATATACCTTCCGTGAGCTGAATGTTTGCGATGGTGAGGCCTGCGCGCGCCTGATTGGAGATTTTAAGCCAGAAGTGGTTTATCATCTTGCCGCGATTGCCTTTGTTCCAGAGGCTGAAAATAACTTTGATCGCACACTAAGTATTAACGTTGGTGGGACCAACAATATCGTGCGCACGTGCCATCTGCTGCACTCTGGAGCGACCGTGTTGTATGTCAGCTCGGCGGAGGTTTACGGAAAATTTGAGCCAGATAAGTTGCCTCTGACTGAAGAAGCTCCCTTGCGGCCGGCTAATAACTACAGCCTCTCAAAGGTGATGGGAGAACTGGTGCTGCAGCGCTACGCTCAAGACGGGTACGTGCGTGGGGTGATTGTGCGCCCTTTTAACCATATCGGTCCCGGGCAGGACGGGCGTTTTGTGGCTTCAAGTTTTGCACAGCAGTTGGCGCAGATTGCCAAAGGTCAGGCTGAACCGGTGTTGCGCACTGGGAACTTGGAGGCTCAACGCGATTTTAGCGACGTACGTGATATAGTCAGAGGGTATCGTTTAGTGGCTCAGAAGGGAAGCGGCGTTTACAACCTCTGTTCGGGGAGGGCGGTATCGATTCGATCCATGTTGGATATGTTGATTCAGATATCGGGTCTCCAGGTGCGGATGGAGAAGGATCCTAGCCGCATGCGTGCTTCAGAAATTCCAGTGATGTACGGAAGCTTCGAAAAGGCCCGGCGTGAGCTTGGTTGGCAGCCGGACCACTCCTTAGAAAGTACCCTAACTGAAATCTATCAAAGCTGCCTCAAGAAATATATCCGGTAACTGTTCACGCGTGGAATCAATTTCACTTTCTCCAGAGAAAGTAAAATTTATGCAAACGGATACCATCACACAGACAGTGTTAGATTTTTTCATATAA
>JAAYZI010000141.1 GCA_012514925.1 Deltaproteobacteria bacterium
ATGACCTCCGGTTTGAGTTGGGAGATTGGCTATGGCTGGAAAAGCAAGTACCATCGTTGGGTTGGATATCGGCACGACCAACACCACTGTGGTTGTCGCCGATGTACAACGGGATGCTGGTTCAGCCCCCAAGATTAATGTGGTGGGTGTCGGAACCAGCCCGTCGCGTGGTCTGCGCAAAGGCGTGGTCATCAATATTGAAGCGACAGTGAGCGCCATTTCGGCTGCGGTCAGCGAAGCCGAATCCATGTCCGGGCGCGAGATTAAGTCGGTGTATGCCTCTGTGTCTGGCAGCCATATACAGGGGTTCAACAGCCACGGGATTGTGGCGATCCGCAGTAGAGAAGTCAGCCAGTACGACATTGATAAGGTTATGGAAGCCGCTAAGGCGGTGGCTATACCGCTCGACCGGGAGGTTCTGCACGTGCTCCCGCAGGAATTTATTATTGACGAGCAGGATGGGATTAAAGAACCCATAGGAATCTCCGGAGTGCGCCTCGAAGCCAGGGTGCATCTGGTTAGCGGCTCCATTGCCAGCGCTCAGAATATTATAAAATGCGCCAATCGCTGCGGTTTAAATGTGCGTGGCATCGTGCTGGCGTCGTTGGCATCGGCCAAAGCGGTGCTTTCGCCCGAAGAGCAGGAATTAGGGGTGTGTTTGGTTGATATCGGCGGCGGCACAACTGACATTACGGTATTTCAGGGCGGTGGAGTGCGCTATACTTCGGTAATTTCGGTCGGCGGAACTCATATTACAAACGATATTGCGGCTGGGTTGCGCACCCCGGTGATTGCGGCGGAAGAGATCAAGTGCGGATTTGGAACCACCTTGAAGAGCCTTGTCAGCAAGGATGAAACGATTGAAGTGCCATCCACCGGAGGGCGGCCTGCGCGGGTGCTTTCAAAACAGGTACTTTCTGAGATTATTGAGCCCCGGGTGACAGAGATCTTTACCTTAGTTCATCGCGAGCTGGTTAAATCTGGGTGCGACGAGTACCTGACCAGCGGATTGGTGCTTACCGGCGGGTCGGCTGGCCTAAAAGGTGTGGTGCAGGTGGCGGAACAGATCTTCAATTTACCTGTAAGAGTTGGAACTACCTGTGGTGTCAGTGGGTTAGCCGACTTAGTGGCACCTCCTGAGTACGCCACTGCGGTGGGTTTGGTCGTCTCCGGGGCTGGAGATGCGGCGGCGCGCTCTTTTTCACTTGGTTTCGGGGCGATTGGACGCATGTTCAAGAAGGCCGGCAACTGGTTTGCTGAGCACTTTTAATCCGGGTATTTCGCAGGTTCAGATCCGGGTTAGCACATAATCACAAAAAATATTTTTTCCCCCAGGGGTTTGTGGGTAAGGGCTGGATGGGCTTAGATTGTCTCGATATTTAGTTTTCCACATATCCACAGGGAGCTGTTGAAAACTGCGTTAATCCAGCTTGATGATTTAGCTTTACAAAGCCTGTCAATTAGTTTAAGTAACCTAAAGTAACAAGGTTTGAGAGGCAGAAAGTTCTCTCATTTGGCTTGATGTTTGGCTTAAGATTCGTTTAAAAGTGAAGGTCTCCTTTTCGATGCGAGAGCATGGCGATGGGAGAGTCTCCATGGGGGTGTTTTTGGGGGTTTAGATTCTGAGCTTGAAGTCGAGTTGCTCAGCTCGACTGGGGAGGTAGCACATAGAGTTTTTCAAGATACTTAGTTTAGGTTTAAAAGTAATTTAAGTTTAAAAATTAAAAATAAGGGGTGGTTCAATGGAAGATATCGCGAGCAAGCTTCGTGAAAATAAGGCCATGATCAAGGTGTTCGGTATTGGTGGTGCCGGCCTGAACGCGGTTAACAACATGATGGTTGGAGGTTTGGAGGGCGTTGAATTCTACGCTGCCAACACCGATTCACAGTCGCTGCTCTCAGCCAAAGCGCCCAACAAGATCCAGCTCGGCGACGAGATCACTAAAGGCTTGGGGGCTGGAGCTGATCCTGATATCGGATACGCCGCAGCTAAGGAGAGCACCGAGTTTATTCGCTCCGCGTTGGAGGGTGCCGACATGGTGTTCGTAACGTGTGGTATGGGTGGTGGCACCGGCACGTTGGGTTCGTCGGTAGTGGCCGAGATTGCGCGCGAGCTAGGGTGCTTGACGGTTGGAGTTGTAACGAAGCCCTTTCTGTTTGAGGGTAAGCGCCGTATGCGCAACGCAGATCGCGGCATTGAGGAGCTGCGCAAACAAGTGGATACCTTAATAACCATTCCGAATCAGCGCTTGCTTTCAATTGCCGGACGCAACACCACCTTGCTTGAGACGTTCCGCCGCGCTGATGATATTTTGTTCCAAGCGGTTAAAGGCATCAGTGACTTGATTATCTTTGAAGGACTGGTGAACGTTGACTTCGCAGACGTGCGCGCGGTTATGTCTGAGATGGGCATGGCCATGATGGGCACGGGCGACTCGAGCGGTGAGAATCGCGCGGTTGAGGCGGCCGAAAAAGCCATCTCCAGCCCGCTTCTTGAAGATATTTCTATCCATGGAGCTCGTGGCGTTTTAATCAACGTGACAGCCTCGCCGGATGTGACCTTGCAGGAGGTCAACGAGGCAGCGGAGATTATTCACGCAGAGGCGCACGAGGACGCCAATATTATTTGGGGTATGGTGATCGATCCGAAGATCGAGGATCGCGTGCGAGTGACTGTGATTGCCACCGGATTTGGCGATACGGCTCAGGATGAAAACACCGTGTCGATGACCCAAGTCGTGGGCGGTAAGACCCTTAGCTTGTCTCGCGATAGGTTTGATGAACCGGCTTTCTCCCGCAATAAAACAAAGCAGGGAGGCGAGGTGATTAAACTAAAGAAGCTTTCAGTGCTTTCGACTGCAGAAGATGAAGATAAGTATGAAATCCCTACCTTTTTAAGGAAGCAGATGGACTAGCAAGCTGTTTCCACGCCGCGCGCAGCTGGACGGTACCTTCGCTCCAGAGGCTAAGTGGCGCATAGGTTAACATTGGAGTTGCTGTATCGGAAGGGGTGGCGTGAAAAGGGGTGACATGCCACCCCTTTTGTTAACCTTACTTTCAGCTACTACTATTCTACTATTCATAGCGGAATCTGGTAAAATGTTCGGGGCTGACGTGAAAAGGGGTGACAAGCCACCCCTTTTGTTGTTTTAGCCTTACTTTCAGCTACTACTATTCTACTATTCATAGCGGAATCTGGTAAAATGTTCGGGGCTGACGTGGCACTTTGCTTCCAGGTAGGAGGTGTGTAAGGTGTGTAGCTATGTTTTTTACGGATTAATTTATGACACAGCGGATTTTGCTGACAAACGATGATGGTCCGCACACTCCATTTTTTGCTTTCTTGCTGGAGAGGCTGTCTTCACAGTTTGAAGTGCTGGCCGTGGCACCGAAACATCAACAGAGCTGGAAAGCAAAGAGTGTTACTGCTGCCGCGCCTCTTAGGTTGGAGCGGATTCAGATAGGGACCAAGCCGGTGTACACATTAGATGGTACCCCCGCGGATTGCGTTAATTTTGCGATTTATAATCTTTTTAAAGAGCCGCCGGATTTGGTTGTGTCAGGGATAAACGTTGGCTCCAATACCGGGCTGAGCTTTCTTTGGTCCTCTGGCACAGTGGGAGCTTGTTTGGAGGCCAACTTAGCTAAACTTCCCGGCTTGGCCCTCTCTCAGGAGTTAGATTCTGAGAATTTTGAAACACTCGGCCGCGGTGAACCTCTACCGACGGAGGTTCTTGAACGTCTGCGGGCACAGACGGATATGGTGTTGGAAGAGGTGCTGGCGGTGATATGTAGAAAACCTGGCCCGTTTAATGTTCCCCTTACTTGGAGCGTGAATCTGCCCTTTGTGGTCAGACCCGACTGGGAGGTTAAGCCTGTTGATGTTGCGATGGATCTGTACAAATCGCTTTTTCACGCTCGCGGCGATGAATATTGGCACGACCTAAGACGTGAGGATTCCGTGCGCGATGGGAGTCTGGAGGGCGATTTCGAAGTGTTAAAATCCGGTCATGTGACTCTGTCGGAGGTTGACCCTTGGGTGTTGGGCCGTTTAAGTGACACTCGCCGCCAGGATTTAATGGAGGTATTTAGACGGAAAGGGTAGTGTCATTTTTCCAGTGAACTCTTGATCGCCTGGCGCAGAATAAAACTGCGCTTGGCGCCATCTGTGACTTCTACCAGATTGTCGTAAAGTTGGGAGTCTACCAACAGCGCCCCAATCGTGCCGCCACCTTCGGCCAGGTTGCGCGAAGCCTGTTCCAAATTGGCGGCGGTGCGGTCGAGTTTTTGCAGGGTATCTTCCAAGTGTGAGCCGGATTTGCCGTAAATCAGATCATGTACAAGGCCATCGCCACTCTTTATTTGGGTGGCAATGGCGCTGATCTCGTTTGAAGCTTTGGCTAGGTTTTTGGCGGCAGCCGTAACGGCGCGCACGCCCTGCTTGCCCTGTTTGTCGTAGATTAGAGCGTGCAAAATTCCACGCCCTTTACGCACTTCTGCGATGATTTCGTTAAGGTCTGTGGAAGCTTGGTGCAGATTGGAGAGGATCTTCTGTCCTTCCTCTTTATCGTAGATGATCTGATGCGCAAGGCCTTCCCCGCTTTCGATGGCCTCGGTCAGATCGGCGATGTTCTTTGCGGCGCGCGAAAAGTCGCCGATGGCGTCAGACTTAACTTCTTTAATGATTTGGTTGATATTGTCGGCGATCTCTACGGTGGTATTAACCACTTGTCCTGCCTTATCCATGATCTCCGCGATATCGCCGGTTTCACGTGTCTTGATGGTGCCGCCCACCGGCAGGGCCTTTGAAGCTGTGCCTGTGGTGATACTAAGAAAGCGGTCGCCCAGCAGCCCTTGAGTTTCTATCGAAACTTCGGAGTCACTGCGAATCCGGTCTGCATAAACGGCGTCCACAAAAAGGGTCAGCTCGACGTTTGGATCTTTAGGATTCGGCGAGAAAGCGATTTTGTACACTCGTCCGATCGTAATGCCCCCTAAGCGGATCGGCGCGCCGTCGGAGAGACCTTTAACGTCGCGGAAGGTGGTGTAATACTCAACCTGCCGAGAGAACAGTTTACGTTCCTGGCCGATTAGGAAAACGCTTCCTATAAA
>JAAYZI010000142.1 GCA_012514925.1 Deltaproteobacteria bacterium
CTGCGTAATATAGTAGCATTGAAAAACAAATTAAGGTGCGTTTCATAATATCTCAGATTGATAAGGCATCAGGCGTTAAATTAGCAACTAGGCGTTCTAGGAGCAATAACCATGCCTTTCGTTTTGGTGCCCGGTTCGGCTTAGGGAACTAAAACGTTTGCGTCTCAAAGTGGTGACATGCAACGGCATATCTCAAAAACTAGGTGGCATACGATTTGCTTCGGCCAGATCGACTCTGAAAGACAGTCACGACCCTTAACCTGTCATTTAGAGCGTATTAGTGTAGGAATTTTTGTAGGGGTATCCTACCGTTTTAGAATTTCAATTAAATGAGAAGGATACCTTTGTGTTAAGAGGTATTTGATATGAAGTCGCTGTGGTTTGTTGTCGCTGCCTTAATTGGTGCCCTTCATGCTTTCTTTTCGCCTTCTGCTTTCGCCCAGAGTTACTGTGCAGCTAAGAGTAATTATGCAAAGCGCATGTGGATCGCCCGCGTTCAAAACGATCAGATTAACAACATAAGCGGCGCGGGTAGTTACCAAAATTTTAGCCGGTTGAATATTAACATGGCTAGAGGTTCCACTGTTCAACTCTCGCTTACTCCAGGAGCTCCGAACCCCCCCCTCGGAGAATGGAAGATTTTTGTAGATTTTAACGGTGACTTCGATTTTAACGATCCGGGGGAGTCTGTATTCTCCGGCACAACGAATGGTAAGACCACGCTTCTTGCCAGGTTTAACGTACCTGCCAACGCCAAAATCGGCAAAACCCGCATGCGGATAGTAATGCGCCATGTTGGTACACCCACTGCATGCGGCACTTTTACATACGGCGAGGTCGAAGACTATGGGGTGACGATTACAAATATAACCGTAGAACCGGAAACTTCATTTTACAAAGTCTGGTCGCTTACAACACAAGATGGAATAAAATACACTCACGAATATATCTCAATCACTATGTTTCCATACGATAGTACATATATGCGTGTCTTAACTGCATATACCCCGCAAGGGGTCCTCATTCCAGCAGAGAGATACAGTTTATACGGAGACTTCTATGACGATGACTCACGTGACATAAGACTTGCGGAATGTGTGAACCCTGATAATCCTAACGGATATGCAAAGTATAAATCCCAAATACTTCGCATGCCGGACTCCGGAGGACTTCACTCCCATGGATCTATTTACCATTGTGTCGGCACTGACCCAGAGATTGGTTGTAGTTATTTCCCATTGCCCTACGCGATGTTAGTCATTATCTTCGACGACCTTTCCCCTCGTAAGGGGGAGGTTGTTCCTCTATTTGCTACCCCCTGCGACCGAAAGTAAAGTTGCAAGCTACCAATAAGTGGGCTGCCGACTCCTAGCCGGCAGCCCTACTCCTGATACGACGTAAACACAAAACCCTCAGCTTCGTCGCCTTTTCTACTCCTATCGGCGAAGCTCGGGGTTTTTGGCTTAGGGCTGGTTGAGAGTAGATGCAGGCTGCGCTGCATAACACGTTTAAAGACTGGCGCGGCGAGAGTCCCTCCGTAAATCGTGCCGCTATGAGGTTCATCAATCGAGATAATAGCCACCAAATTTTGGGGCACACCTAAACTCTGCCCCTCAACAAAACCTACAAAAGAAGCCACATAAAGCCCCCCGGCATAACCCTTTACTCCCTCTTTAGTCTTTTGAGCAGTGCCAGTCTTACCTCCCACCAACACTCCTTCAATCGCCGCCCTCTTCCCAGTGCCGTGAACATCCTCCACCACCCGCACCATCATCTCCTTCACCTTGGCTGCCGTGGCCGGGGAGATTATTTGTTGGGCACTCTTAGGCGCGCCCTCCACCACCAAACGCAGCTCCGGCAACTTGCCACCATTGGCAATCACAGCCGTCGCGCGCGCCATTTGTAGAGGCGTCACAGCCACGCCCTGCCCAAAAGCGTGCGTGGCCACATCCACCGCCGCCCAGTTCTTGCTATTTCTTAGAATCCCAGAAGTTTCACCCGGCAGACGCAGCCTGACGCCATCTCCGAAGCCAAACGCCTTTAAACTTCGGTAGAGACGCTCACGCCCCAAGCGCATGCCAACCTTTGTCATACCGATATTAGAAGAGCGTACCACTACATCGCTCAGAGTGAGTAAATTATACGGATGCACATCCTTAATGGTGTGTCGACCAAAACGGTACCGCCCACCCTCGCAATTAATAACCTCCCCGGGTGACATCAGTCCTAAATCAATCGCTGCTGCCGCCACCACCGGCTTCATAATTGAGCCCGGTTCAAAGACCGTCTCTACCACCAGATTGTGCAGGTCAGCTTTGGAGCTAACTTTGACGAAATTAAAATTTAACGCCGGAGCCTGGGCCATCGCCAAGATATCTCCGTTGTCTGCATCCAGAACCACACCCATCGCCGCTTTTGCGATAGCACTTTTACGACCCGCCTCCAGCTCCTCACTAAGAATAGCCTGCAGCGAGGAATCGATTGTAAGAGTCAAGGAGGCACCTTTAGGCAAATCGAAATCTTCCACATTACCGGACGCTCCCTGGATAATGTTCCCCAAAGCGTCCCTTGTCACCCGGCGGTTAAAATCTGGCCCCCGCAAGTGCCGATCAAACGCCATCTCCACCCCCGAGAGCCCATTCCCGTCAATGCCAACCTTCCCAATCACAGAACTGGCAATCTCGTTGTAGGGGTAGTAACGCCGTGCCTCGATTAAATAATCAACACCGGACAGATTCAAATTCGCAACTTTCTCGGCGTTGACCCTCGGGATTTGGCGCTTGATCCAAACAAAAGGCTGAGGGCTGTTCAATTTGCGCTCAATCTCTCCTTTCGGCATAGAGAGCGTTTCAGAGAGAGCAAGCACAACCGCATTCCGATCCTTAATCTTTGGTGGGCGCACATAAACCGACCCTGCCGGCACCGAAACTGCCAACATCTGACCGTACCGATCAAAGATCGGTCCCCGCTCCGAAGCTACACTTACTTTCCCAATATGCTGTTTAAGCGCCCAATCCTGCCAGAGCGAATAATCCGAGATCTGTAAACTATATAGCCTAGCGCCTACTGCCGTTGCCCAGAAAAAAGATAGCACCAACAGCAACCATAGCCGCATGCGGCGGCGACGGCCCAACACGGCATCGGCCCGCGAACCAAGCGGTCTGACAATGCAAGTCGATGGCTCGAGCGTCAGCATGTTCCTACCACCCTAACGATTAACCACTCGGCGCGCTTGCTTAGGATTCAAAGATTGAAGCCCTAAAACCGTATGGGCTCGTTTAGCAAGCTCATCACGTCGCATTAACAGCGACAGCTGTAGCTCCAAATCGCGCCGTTCCATATCAAGCGTCAGCGCCATCTCGCGCTCTTTGGCGAGACGGTAGCCCAGCGAGGTGCTCTCAATCTTAATCCAGACCTTAAGGCCGAGGGCAAAAAGCAGCAGCAAGCTAGCATCCAAAGTAACCCACCATAAGTTCAAAACCCGCGCCCGTTCGCAGTACACAGCCTGATACTCAAGGCAAATCGCCATTGTTTACCTCCCAACCTAATTCTAAGCACCAACCACTACCCGCTGCAGCCAACACTCAGATGACCGCCATCTCACCCACAAATGCCATCAGTCTCTAGCACTGATTTACGCAAACTCGAAAGCCCTAAGCCTCGCGCTACGCGCGCGCGGATTCTCGTCCACCTCCCGCTCGCTCGGCCTGAGCGCCTTGTTTGTCAAGAACTTCCCCAAACTGCTGGTCGGGAGCGCACCCGGCCAAAGCGCCGGCATATTCGCCCCACCCTGCCACTCGCGCATACGCGCTGTCACGGCTCTATCTTCCAACGAATGAAATGTGATAATCACCAGACGCCCCTGGTGCCGCACGATCTCCGGAGCAAGCTGGAGCAAAGCTTGCAGCTCAGGTAGCTCATCATTTACTGCCATACGGATAGCCTGAAACGCCAACGTAGCCGGATCAAGCTTTGACTTTGAACCGCACGCCACTGAGCGAATCACCTCAGCCAGTTTGGCCGTCGTTTGAATGGGACGAGCCGCCACAATCGCCTGCACCAGTCTACGCGCCTCCTTCCCCACTCCACCATTTTTTAAAATGACATAGAGTTCCTGCGATCCGGTGTTATTCACCACTTCATAAGCTGTCTTAGAGGCGTGCTCATCCATACGCATATCCAAAGGCCCCACGTCGTTAAAAGAGAAACCCCTCTGCCCCTGCAGCTGGTCGCTTGACACACCCAGATCCGCAAGCACTCCCTGAAACTTTCGCCCTTCTAGTTTTGAAGATAGATCGCTAAAGCAGCTTTTTAGCACTTCCAGACGCCCTTGGTACTGGCTGACCAGCTCGTTTGCGCGAGCAAGTGCACTTTCATCGCGATCAGCAGCGGTTACCTGGTTTTCAGAATTAGCCTCTAGAATTGCGCGTGTATGACCACCTCCACCCAGGGTGCAATCTAAGAAGTCACCGCCACCTTCCGCGCCCAACTGCTGCAAGACCTCGCTCTGCATAACCGCTCGGTGTACTGTTCTCGCTTGCACTGCCATACTAAATATCCACATCCGCAAAGAGGTTGGGATTTTTAAGCAGCGCCTGTTCGGAAGCTGCAAAGATATGATCCCAAACACGTTTATCCCACAAACGAAAGCCATAAATAGAAGAGGTAAAGGTGACCTCTTTATCCAACCCAGCGTAGGTTCTAAGATGGGCGGGAAGGAGGATGCGGCCGGCGGCATCAATCGGACACTCGCCCGCACGGCTAAGATAGAAGTTTTCTAGCTTCTGAAGTTTGGCGTTGAAACGGCTCTTTTGGCGTAGCTTGGCCTCAAACTCCTGCCAAGCTGTCAAGCTAAAGCCTTCTAGGCAACGCGCCTCATCGGAGATATAGTTTGTGAGCACGACGCTCTTTTCCCCGTGTGCTGAAAGGGCGCGACGGAAATCGGCAGGAAGGCTAATGCGTCCCTTGCTATCGATAGAGTGGGTGAAATTACCGCGAAAGGAGAGCGGGGAAACCACCCCCCCGCTCTCTCCTCCGCCAAAACCTGCTTCGCTTTCAACCTCATCCTTGATCATCTGGCCTACAGAAGATGGAAAGAATCGAACCTAATGACACATTGCAAAGCACTCCAGACCCCTCCCGCTACCGCACTAACAACTAGGAAAAGCGATCCACATTGCACCATTTGCTCCCACTTCATCCCACTTCCAAACATACAGAAATCACCCCCTGCAGTCAACAAAAATCTCATGAAAATATTCTTTGAGCTATCTACTTGAATTATAACCGTTTACATGAATATTACTTTCTCCAGAGAAAGTGAAATTAACTCCGCGCCACCGCCTGGGCAAAAAACAAAATTACATGATCAATTCCACGCGTAAGCGGTTACTAGAAAACGATTTATGCAGTGTTTTCAACTAGATAAAAATGATACTGATAAGAAAAGCGCACCCTGAGGGACTCGAACCCCCGACCCTCTGGTTCGAAGCCAGATGCTCTATCCAACTGAGCTAAGGATGCAAGTTTGATGTTTTCTGATTAACACGTCTGGACCAAAGCAGAAAGGATTGTTGTGTTAGACACACCAACTGTAAAAATACCCACTAATTGCAAGTGATTATCCGAACTTAGCAGTATAATCAAACAACGCATCATCCACCATAATACACCATATTCTAAAGTTCTAAAAAATACCTCCGATAACCTATACATCATGATGATAGTGTCATGAACACAGCAGTTGTAGGTGGTACCATGCAGTTCATTTCGTACTTAGTTGATCCAGCCCTGCTCCAGGGCGACCTTCCTTCAAAGATTGTTTCTACCATTATCTTTTTGGTAGTCGCAGTAGTGCTCTTAGGTGTGGGCTACTATGTTTTGCGGCTGGTTGCGTCTTTTTTTAATCCCCTCTCCTCAC
>JAAYZI010000143.1 GCA_012514925.1 Deltaproteobacteria bacterium
GAACTTTGAGAACTCATCCGCCAACCTTTTAATAGAGACAACCTGTTCCACAATGGTTTTACTGGATTCTACAATCTGCTCCTCGCCACGCGCTAAACCCAACCGTTCCAAACGCTGCGCACTGAGCTGAATAGGCGTGAGCGGATTCTTGATCTCATGCGCAATGCGCCGC
This sequence comes from Deltaproteobacteria bacterium, assembly GCA_012514925.1. GTDB lineage: Bacteria > Bdellovibrionota_C > UBA2361 > UBA2361 > JAAYZI01 > JAAYZI01. Next base: position 173 of record JAAYZI010000143.1, read on the forward strand.
GCCACTTCGCGCCAAGCTGCCATTTGCTGCGCCTTGGCCAAATCCGTAACATCATCAAAAAGCAGCACGGTGCCGAGCAAATCATCCTTGGCGTCTACAATGCTACCAGCGGTACAGATAATCTTCCTCACTCCACCTGCTGTATCAATACTAAGCTCCTGTTCCATCGGTCCGCCCATGTCTTGCGGCGATTGAATTCGCGCGCTTTTAATCTGAGCCAAAAGGGCTTCAATCTGCTTATAAACGCGCTGACCTAACGCCTCTTGCAGCCCCAACCCCACCACTGCCCCCGCATCCGGCTTCCCAAAAAGTCGGGCCGCGGCGGCATTTACTGAGGTAACAAAATCGCCAACATCCAGAGCGACCACCGCCACCGCGAGATTAGCTAAGACAGTCTCAAGATATACGCGGCGGCGCTCGGCTTCGAGCCGGGAGAGTTTTAAATCCGCGGTCATTTTGTTAAATGACCGTACCAAAAAAGTGATTTCATCATCGCCAGCCGCCCGGATCTGGAAATCATAATCGCCTCGGGCCACTCTTTGCGTGCCTTCGGCCAATCTCTGAATCGGCACCGCGATCTCCCGTGCCATATAAAACCCTACCCAGATCGCTGAGAAGAGAATCAAGCTGGTAATCATCGCCAGCGTGAGGATATAGCCAGAACGTAGCGGTATCCGGAAAAGCTTCAAGCTCTCGTACTCCTTGAATGAGTCGTTTACTTTGGTTAACGCTTGAGAAAGCTTTGGATTGAAACGTAAAGCCGTCACAAGCACCGCCGGATTTCCCTGAAAAGCAACGGCTTGATAAAAGCGCGCAAACTGGCTTGCATCCTGACTCTCATAAAGCAACACAGATTCTCCCGCAAGAGCTCTTTGCAGTGCGCCAACGTCAAGCTTCGGCTCTTGAAACGTCTCAATCGCAGCCGCGGCGTGCTGAGCGCGCGCAGCCACACCAAGGCTGTGATCGACGAGGGTAACGCTAAAAAGCCTTTGCTGTTTGCGCCTTTGCTCCAACAGTTCCCGCACCGCCGAGGTCTGACTGTAAATTAACGGCTTCTCTTTGATTTCCCTCACAATCCCCTGACTGACGCGGCGCAAGCCGTCACTCAGAGTATTATAGTGCTGACGCGCTACCTCAACAGCGCCTCCCACCGCAATCTCAACCTGGGTACTGAACCACCCCTCCATGACGCGGTTAAGCAAACCGCTGGCCATCACAAACAGAATCACAGTCGGCACCAATGTTAAGCCCACAAACGCCATAACCAAACGCATCCGCAGTCTCGACCCCAAGATACTGCGTTTACGATCCAGCACAAGCTTAACGACATTGCGTCCCACCAGAAAAATCAAGATGCCGAGAATAACAATATTGAAATTCACGAGACCAAAAATAAGAAGATTGGTCCCAAGATAGTCAGATTGCTCAGGCGGATTCAGCCAGTAAACCAGCAACCCAAAAAGTACGGAGCCAAGAAGAAAAACCGCGGCGCGCAAGCCCATGCCGGATCTGCGCCACCACAGGGCGAACCTGGCGCGCTTAGATACCACCTACGACTCCTCCTCCCTGGCCAAAGTGAAATCAACCCAGCCTGTGTCGAATCCGCTGATACGCACCAACCCCAAAGTTAAAAAGGAAGATATTCCAGCCAGGGTGCGATTGTAGCTGCCCTTGCAACGAGACTGTGCGCGCGCGCTCAAATAAACGCGACTGTTATTGAGGTACTGCGATTCGCTGCCAGCTAGCTCTGCCAGCGTTACCTCTTCCATCTCGGCCATGGCAGCTTGCGCCTCCTCCAACGATTTGAAATTTCGGGTTTGCGGGCCGATATCATCATCCAAACGGTCCGACACCAGGGTGTAATTACTACTGATCGGTTCGAAACTAAGGTGGTGACGTTCACGGTACAGCTCGGCGCAAGCATCAAACCAAACGGTACGGCGACGGCACAGTCGCGCATCAAAAGCGTACTCCATCTCTAAACCGCCTCTTAGGCATTTCCCCATTAATTCGTCTTTAAAATCGACTCTGATATGCAACGATTCGAACTTGGAATCGGTCCAGTTAACCTTAACCTGCGGTGACGCAAATATTAGTGGCAGCACTAGAAAAAATTTAAGCATAATATTTTTCTCAAATATACAGAGTCTCTCGCTTTTTATATTTTCAACCTAAGCTGCTTCGTCCCACCACTGCTTCGGCCCAAATGCTCAAAGCCAAGCTCAGTAATCTCACGCCCGCGGCGGGTCCGTGCCAAAAAACCTTCTTGGATCAGAAAGGGTTCGTATACATCCTCAATTGTTTCCTTTTCTTCACCTATGGCGGCCGCTATGGTTTCAATCCCAACCGGGCCGCCTTTAAACTTATCGATGATCGTCTCTAGAAAGAACCGATCCATTCGATCTAATCCGCGTTGGTCTATTTCAAGCATCGCTAAGCCGCGGCGCGCCAACCTGGCATCAATTCCAGCACCTTCCAATTCTTCTGCAAAATCTCTCACGCGCTTTAGCAAACGATTGGCGATCCGCGGAGTGCCGCGTGCGCAGCGCCCAATTTCAAAAGCAGCCTCGTCCGTCAAATCCAAGCCCAATATCGAAGCTGATCGTTTAACAATAGCGCTAAGCTCCTCAGGAGTGTAGTAGCCCAGGCGATGCACAATCCCA
>JAAYZI010000144.1 GCA_012514925.1 Deltaproteobacteria bacterium
TGCCCGGCGGTAAAAATCAGATCAGCTGCAAAGGGTGCCATGGTATCTGGCTGCAAAGTGCGAAAATTTAATGGACCCTGGGACTGATAATTATTGGCGGCATCTCGACAGGTTACCTTGGTTTGATAGTTTGCGTTTGGAGAAAGAGACTGCAGCGATACGGAATAATCCTTCTTTGCAATTGAATTAAACGGCACGTTCTGCTCATACGAGTCGCCGTCGCCCTTGTGGTAGAATAAAGTACAGAAGCTTGGCTCATCAGTCCGCCAGCTCACGTTGGCAGACTCTAGCGTAACGTTATTGACCGCGTAATTGGATATAGTCGGCGGGAGGGTGTCCTGCGCGGAGGCGCCGCCCGCCCAACCCAGCAAAATTAGCACTAAATGCCAAACACCACGCTTGGCTAGTTCCTTCATGCTCATAGAAATTCTCTCAAATGGTCCCCACTTGGCTGGTTGCAGTTTCCATGCCACGCGTAAGTGCCCGATCTTCAGTCCCGGTAACCGCAAATCTGGGTAAAAAGCCACCATCCCTGTTACCCTTTAGGGTGAGACGCTGGTATCGAAGGGAAGTTACGTAAGGACGAAGTCTTACTCTCCGGTAAATATAGGGGTTGGGAAAAGCAGTGATACCTCCGATGAACAGAAGGTAGTCTATGGTGGAATTTTTCACCTAATAAAACGAGTTTTGTACGATTTATTTGTTTGAAGGTCGGTGGAGGCTTCTTAAATCCTTTATGGGGGCTCCTTTGGAGGCCCTGTTGTTTAGGGTCTGGAGTCGCTGGAACATACTAAATTGTTTACGCAATATCAGAGTCGAGGTTGTTTGGAGCAGGCCTTTTTCTGTTAATGCAAAACGTTGTTTTGTCTTAGCGGATTATTTTTTCGGACTTTTGCGCTTTGACAGAAAGAGCAAGGCATGTGATTTCTTGGGTGGAGTTGCGGGCTGCAAATGTGTTTGAGGGGACCCGCACTTTAAGTTAATGCCGCAGTTTGGCGCGCTCAAATAGATGAGCGATGGTTTTTAGGTAATGTTTATTTGTAATTTATGTGGAGGCGTAAAGCTCATGCGTAAGTTGACTGTATTAGCCGTGTTGGCTCTGCTCCTTGCGCCGGCGCTCTCTCAGGCGAAGAGTCTGGAAGATCTGCTGGTAGAAAAGGGCGTCATAACCCAGGGCGAGGCCAGTGCGGCCGGCGCTCCGAAAGTTTGGTGGGAGAAGGGTACTAGGATTGATTTTCCGGATAAAGGGTTTACGGTTGGCGTGCGTACTGACCTCCAGACCCGCTACACCTTCACCGACAACGCGGAAGGCATTCCGAACTCTTCAAGTTTCGATGTGAAGAGGGCTCGCGTGAATGTGTCCGGGACCGCATTGAACAAGGAGTTCTCGTATTTGCTCTCTAGCGATTTCGCCAGGACCGCTCAGCTTAAAGATTTCTATCTGCAGTGGCACACCACCGAGTGCACCGCGCTTAAGATGGGACAGTTTAAGCCAGCGATCTCTCGCCAGTACAACAGCTCCAAGACCACGTTGCAGTTCCCGGATCGTTCAATTGCCAACGAAGTGTTCCACATCGAGAGGCAGCCTGGTTTGTCGGGGTACATGGATCTTCTAGAGGACAGCCCGCTTCGCGTTACCGCGCAGGTTTTTAACGGTGAAAGCGACGACGAAGGCATTAACCAGCCTGGCGTTGATACTCGTCAGACCGGTGTGATAGCAGCCAGGTGGGCGGCTATGGGCAATATGGATCCGTTCGTTGAAGGCGATATCGGTTGGACAGAGGAGCCGGCCCTGAATCTCGGTGCGGCGTACTCTTACTCCGACGCGCAGAACGAATCGGATGAGTTCGAAGTTAAGAGTACAATCCACAGGGTCAGCGCCGACGTTTCGTTTAAGCAAGCTGGTTTGAGCGTGCAAGGCGAGTTTTATTGGGGTCGGGCTGAGGCTAAAGATGACGAGTACGAAGCCCACAATCTGGTCGGCTTCTACACTCAGGCCGGTTACTTCATTATGCCGAAGGAGCTTGAGCTTGCCGCGCGTTACTCTTACGTGGATTGCGACGACGGAAAGGCCGTCTACGATTCATACTGCGTTGGAAACAAGTCCCTGGACGGTGTAGATGTCTCTATCAACTATTACTTCTGGGAACACTACCTCAAGGCGCAGCTGGCGTGGGCTTTCCTACGTGAAGACCCCGTCGGTGACGAGGATCGCTTAAACATCAACCGCTGGATGTTGCAGCTTAGCGCGATGTTTTAGCTCCAGTCACTCTGCCTAGCGTAACTAGGCAGTTGCCTTAACAGAAGCGCTCCTCCTTTTAAAAAGGGAGGGGCGCTTTTTTTTGACCTGTTTACGGTTGCAGTTGTAGTTTAAGACCTAATCTGTTTTAATTCTCACGGAGCGTTATAACACCCCTCTGTGCTCAATAAATAACATAGCAAACAAGAATCATGGTATCCGTTCACATGAATATTAAATTAGGTGATAACAATGTATTACCAATGCGATTATCATGAAAAAAAAAGTGGTCACCCCCTGATCGGGGGCGGCAGATTTTGTGAACGGACCCCCCAAAATGGTCCCCTGAGGGGACCTTTTACCTGAGCTTCAATGTTAATGGATTTTGTGTAATTAATTCCGTACGTGAACGGTTACGAATCATGAATGATTTTTGTTTTTGGCATCGTTCTAAGAGTGAGAATCCAAACACAGGCAGAGGTGCAGACAAAGGTAGGGTCGTGTTTTCGGCCTCGGCGCGGGGTTCCCTGTGGGGTTTCCTGTTTGATCTTTTAACGTTACCTCTCTTGCCGCATTTTGTTGCGTTGGTGTGTGTCTGCTGCTTAATCTTGGTGACTTCTTGGCTTTGGATTGAGATGCGTCAGCGGTTCCCCGCTCTGGAGCGTGGAAGCTACGTTGGTGAGATAGAGGGTGTTTTTAGTGATGAGCACTTGACCCGTTTTTTTGTTGAAAGTATGCCCTCCGGAGAGCTCTACGTTGCAGCCGCAAGGGACGGCTGGAAGCCTGAGAAAATTACGATGGTCGGCTTGAGCGATGATAGCGACGATGGGAAGTGGGTTCACCCTCTGGTTTTGGTAGGTCCAGATGCAAAGCTGCGATTGTCAGGCGCCAGAAAAGAAGCTGGTGTCTGGCACGGTAAAGTTAAAGATCTGCTCGGGGGTGGACGTGGGCTTTGGCGTTTGCAGTTTGCGCCTGAAATCGAAGTGCCAGAGGACCCTGCTGGCCGGGTTGATTTGCAGCTGTGGCTAAGGCTTAGAGCGGAGTCGGACGCTGTTCATCAGGAGATCTCAGGTCTACGCGATAAAGTTCCAAAGCAACGTAAGGAGATCGATAAGCTAACCAAGTTTATTACCGAAGGGGATAGCCTGCGTGCCCGTGCGGACCAGAAATACCGTGAGACCAAAGCCGATCTTGAGGCTTTAAAAGCAGAGTTAAAGCAAAAGCGGCTGGAAGCTCAGGATTTGGAGAAGAAACTGGTCGTCTCTCGCAGCGTAACGCCACGTGGCAAGTTGGTATCGCTGGCAAGACTGTCATTAGAACGCGAAGCCCGTTGGATAGACTCGTTGTTGCAAGGTGGCGCGCAGAGGAGCGATCCTGATTTGGAAGTGGCGGTTGAATCGAGCCGCCGCATTTTAGATCTTAAGGACCGCATAGATCAGGAGCGCGAGCGAATCCAATACCTGCGTTCGAAACAAGGTGGAGTCTCAGTGGAGAGCGGCCCTCCCAGTTTTGATTCTATTTGGGGGCAACAGTAAGATGCTGGCGCTTTTCAGAATTCAGTTGATGGTTTCGATCATTCTTAGCTTGTATGCAAACTTGGCCGTAGCCCAGCTGGAAGAGGTCGGAAAGGAACCCCACTCCCGGAAAGACATGCTGTTTTTGGACCGGGAGGGAAGCTTCGATTTCCCCGTAAAACAGGCCTTTTTTACGGTTGTGTTTGGCGACGAAGCGCCGCAGCGGTATAGGGCGGAGATATTGCCGCCATCTTCTACTTCGACTGAACCCGGTGAGCTTCCGGTTTGGCGCTTTGGAGTGTCCTTAGAACGACCGGCCGGGATTGACCAGGTCGAGTTCGCCGTATTGGTTCTGGGTGAAGGGGGGCGTTATCAATTTCTGCCACCGACACGGCAGCAGCTATCAGGAGGAGATGATCATTCGGCTTCAGTTGACGCACTGCGACGCTCTCTTCTTGAGAAGAAGAGGGAGCTTGAAAGTTGGAGAGTTCAGGCAAACACTCAAGACCGAAGCATTTCGCGCTTACGAGCGGACGCTGCTGTTATTGGAGAGCTGGGGCGTATCGCAGAAATTGCGGAGGCGGTGGAAATTATGAAGGAAGAGATCTCCGGCCTTACTAAAGATATGGACAATACCGGCCGCTTGGTGAGGCTCGCAGCGCGTGGTGAGCGGCCTAAAAATTATGAGACCCGCCAAGCCGTGCTCACAAAACAGTTGGATGAACTAGCCTCGGTGGTGCGCAGCGTTGAGTCTGGAGAGATGGGGCGTAAGTCAGCTTCCGAAGCGGAGCTGCAGCGAAAGTTGAGGGTAGTTGAAGCTGCGCGTGGCGAAGATTACGACGCGTTGCAAAACGACCTTTTGCGTTTAAGACATATGCGAGAGGAGATGGAGCGGAACCTAAGCGCAGGTCGAGGTACTTTCATGGATGATTATCAGTTGCCGGGGAGGCGTTAGGTGCAGTTCCAAAACGAGGGCCAGTCTGATTTTGATGGAATAGAGCCGGTATTGCGGAAAGTAGCAGCCGGCATCCGCCGCCGTGGTCTTGAAGTTCCGGTATCATTCCTTTTGGAGATGCATAAGCCGCTTAGCACCGTAGCTTTTAATGCCTTGCTAATCAGCCGTCCACTTGCGATCTTGTTGATGGGCCGGGCAGGTGCAAAAGATTTGGAGAGTTTTTTTGCTTCGCGCCGCAATGTCGATAAACTGCTTGAACTGTTGAGGGAGCAGGCCCTGCCGGGAGTCTAAGCCGCTATGAAAGGAGTCGATCACGCCACTTTGGGCATGCTGATATTATTGCTGTGCCTCTTAGGGCCGGTGCTCTTTTTTATCCGCCGGGCTAAAACGGGCGCGCTGCTCCCGGTAAGACGCATTTCCGGTATTGACGCGATTGATGAGGCAGTGGGGCGTTGCGCCGAGATGGGGCGCCCACTTTCGTACACTACGGCGCTTACCGGGGTGGGGCCGGTGCTGTACGCTTGTTTGGGCATCCTGTATCATATTTCGCGTCGAGTGGCGCGCTATAAAAGCAGGCTGTTTCTGCCGCAGAGCGCGCCGGACGTTATGGCGATATCAGAAGAGGTGATGCGTGACGCTTATCGCGCTGAAGGCGCGCTATCTGCGTTCGAGCCGCAGAATATCCGGTTTCTTTCTGATGAGCAGTTTGCATTTGCGGCGGGATATATCGGCTTGGTGCAGCGCGAAAAAGTGGCAGCAGCGTTTCTGTTTGGGCGCTTTACTGCAGAATCTTTGATCCTAGCCGAGGCCGGGCAGCAGGTAGGCGCGATGCAGATCGCCGGTAGCGTCAGTCCCGAGCAGGTGCCGTTTTTTATCTGCACCTGCGACTATACTTTAATTGGGGAGGAGCTCTATGCGGCTTCAGCCTACCTTACCCGTGAACCGGTGCAGCTTGGAAGCTTGTATGGGCAGGACCGCTCCAAACTAGTCTTATTCTTGCTTGTCGTTGTAGGTGTGACCATTGCCACTTTCAATGCAGTTTTTCCAGAATCGGCGATCATGAATGTAGACGAGGCGTTGTTAAAGGCTTTTTGGTAATAAACCCCGAAAGAGATTTAGATGAATTATCGCAGAGCTTTGATAGCCGTCGTTACTTTCCTGGGAGGGATCTATTTTTTTCTTGAATTCGTTCTGCCTGCGGAAGTAGCCGGTGTAAGACTCGATTATTATCACGAGCAAATAACCCTTGGTTTTATAACTGTAGGGAGCATGGCCGTAGGCTTAGGGTTGATCAACCTGCTTATCCTACACGGGTCGCGGATCGTCTTTATGCGGCGGGGCGCATTAAACAGCGTAGCGCTTCTTTTGGGGTTGGCCTTGATGATGGTGGTTACCATAGCCGAGTGGCGGCGCAGCGCTGTGGACGGCGCTAGGATAAAGCAGTTCTTTATGTTGCGCGATTTCGCCGCAAAGATTCATGCAGATTTTGAGCTGTCACGTACCTCACCAGCGGAAGCTGCAGCGCGCGCGCCTAACCTTCCCCCACCTCAAGTGCGCGTAGCAAAATTAACACAGTCTTTATCAGAGGCGCTGACGGAACTGGATTTGCATTTGCAGCAAGGCCAAAGTGACGGGGCTTTTACGGAAGCTTACAAGCGTAAACTGGCCGCGGCAGAGGCCGATATTAAGCGCGGGCGGAAGAAGTGTCAGGATATTTTAAGCGAATTAACGGGATCTGACCTAGAGACCGGATGGAGCGAGAGTCTTCTGAAGCTGGGAGAGCCGCTAACGCTAGTAGGCATGCGCTACGGAGATTGGCTAAACATTCAGTACGAACATTCTCTTACAAAGCGATCTTACCGCCTACTCTATGAAGGGCTTTTCGTGCCGCTTGGCGCAGCCATGTTCTCACTCTTGGCTTTTTACATGGCAACCGCGGCCTATCGCGCCTTCCGCGTCCGCTCCGCTGAATCCGCCCTGATGATGACAGCAGCGGTAGTGGTGATGTTAGGGCAGATCCCATTTGGTGTTTGGATTTGGAATGAGCTTCCGGAGTTTCGGCTATGGCTTTTAACTGTGCCTAATTCTGCGGCCTTCAGAGGGATTGCTTTAGGTTCAGGGGTAGCCGGTTTGGTAATAGCCTTTAGAATGTGGCTCTCGATTGAGTCCGATTCTTTTATGGGGGATCGCTGACGACATGTTTCGGCACCTTCAGGATATAGATCGCCGCGTGATCTATCTGTTGCTGCTATTAGCATTGGGCGCGCCACTGCTCCTGCGCTACAGTGTCAAGCCGGCGCGTATGGCCTCAGCTGAGCGACTTTTTAAAGTAGTGGAAGAGACAAAGTTTGGGCCAAACGATATTGCCTTTATAGCTATGGACCTTGGGCCAAGCACCAAAGCCGAAAATGGGCCACAAGCAGAAGTTATAATCGAACATTTAATGCGCAGACGCATAAAGTTTGCGGTTTTCTCAATCTACTATCAATCCGAGCCGTTCCTCGAATCGATCCCCATGGGTGTTGCGGAGCGTCTCATGAAGGAAATGGTCGGCCAAGTGTGGGAGTACGGCAAAGATTGGGTCAATCTGGGATATCGCCCCGGCGCTGACAGCTTGATTCAGGGAATCCCAAAATCAAAAAATCTAGCTGAGCTCTTCGCCGAA
>JAAYZI010000145.1 GCA_012514925.1 Deltaproteobacteria bacterium
GCTGAAAACAAAATTGCATAATCAATTTCCACGAGTGAACGGTTACATTTAAAGCCACGCGGACACGCTTACACCTCGTTTTTGGAGTGATCTCTGGAACGTTTGTGGTACCGGTACCAAAAGTAGCACACCAGGGCCAACACCAGTAAAATAGAAAGCACCTCGGCGCGGTGAATGGCTTTAGTGACTGTCGTGTAGTGTTCTGCAGCAGCATATCCCAGCGTCATCATAAGTGGGACGCTCACCAGCGCGGCTGCGGCGTCTGCTAAAATAAAGCGGCGAGGATGCATACGTACTGCGCCGCACGTAAGGAATGTGACTGTGCGCAAATAGAAGAGGTGCCGGGCTACAAAAATCATAAGCAGACTGCGCCGCTCGAGGCTGACTTTGACACGCCGGATACCGTTTCTGGCAAAGCGGGATTTGAAACGCTTGTGCCTAAAAACCGCGGGACCAAATTTACGACCCACAAAAAAAATCAAGCAATCACCCAGTAAGATTGCCGCGTAGCACACCAAAAAAGTGGGAATGGGTCGGGCGGCACCTGCGTTAACGGCGATTCCCGCCGCAAGCAAGGGGATGTCCTCAGGAATTGGGAGCCCAATACCTCCTCCAATTAGGCCAAGCGCCAACAAAAGATAGACAGCCAGCCCTTCTTGTAAATAAAACCATTCTAGCATCGTGCTATTTAATATGTAACACTCGACTAAGGGGAAGCAAGGTACGGAAAGGTCAGCAATAGAGGTACTTTTTAATGTATCCCCACAAAATCAGCCACCTCCGATTAGGGAGAGACCACCTTGACACTCCAAGTTTCGTCTTGTAGTAGCATTAGATAATTGCACTGTATAGTGGCGCTGGCAACAGATTGTACTCCCCCCAAACTTAATGCCCGTGTGAACAGATGGCTTTAGATAGTGTTGGGTTTCCCTTGATTTAGCACTAAGTTTATGCCGTAGAGTAACTGCTGGCGCGTGAAGGGTTTGGTAATATAGTAGTCTGCGCCGACGCTGTACCCGGCCATGATATCTTCCGCCTTGTCTTCGCCAGTTAGCATTAATACCGGGAGGCTGCTGGTGTGGGAGTGTAGCTTTAGGCGGGTGAGCACATCCAGTCCATTCATGCCTGGCATGACCACATCCAGAATCATTAAGCAGAAATTGATGGGTCTTGGCTCGCGATCCAGCAATTCTACGGCAAGTAGGCCGTTTTCCGCCTGCACGGTCGTAAAGCCGGCGTCTTCAACAATGGCCTTAACCAGTCCTCGAATCATCGGATCATCGTCAACCACCAAAACACGTCCGTTCATAAGCGCCTCTCAAATTCAGAATGGATGCTGATGGATCGGTCCAAGAGCTCGGCTAAAAGACCAATGGCAGCCTGTTCGGAGACCGGCACCTCATCTTGATTCCTACCCGTGCGATCAGCATAAATCACGCCAATTGTTCTTTGTCCAAATCCGATTGGGATAGCTGCAATTGGCCAACCGTCTTCAAAAATTGGATCCCCGTTAAAAATCGGACGGCCTTCCGAAAAGGCCAAAGCGTCCGGCGCATGACGATTTGCCTCCGGAAAAATCTGGCGCTCGCAACTGCGCGCATCAAACCCCCCAGCGGATCCTAGAATCATCCTGCCTAAGAGTCGACGACGATTATTTGAAAGTAGCAGCAGCAGCACCCGGTCAAAGTCAAGCCCCCAGGCAAGCGCCTCCATAACGCTGGTAATAATCGACGCGGTAGGTTCGCGGTGCTCGACCGATGTGCGAATTTCATCGATAAAGCGGCTGAATTTTTCTATGGTGCTGAGGGCCTGTGGTTGAGCCGCGGGAGCCTCATCTCCGAGCTGTGAATAGCTGCTGACATAGTCTGGCAGCGTTGGGAGAGCGACCTCTATAGCAGTGCAGGTTTCGCTGAAAAGCTGTGGCAGCTTGCCTATAGAGTCGTTTATTATCTCATTTGGCAAGCTGGTAATTTGCTTGACGCGCTGCAGGACGAGGTCTAGCTCGGTGCGGGAACTTCCGGCTGATATAGCTTGGGAGATCTCTTGTGCCGCATAAAGATTTTTAGAAAGCGCTTCGGCTTGCTCCCCTTGGGAATGGCTTGCCCCTACAGGTCTTTCGCGGCCTAAGCTCTTAACGGCTGCCAGTGTGTCCTGATAAAAGGTCGGTAGGTTAAGCGAAGTTAACACTTCCATGCTAATGTCCAGTGGCGTAAGGCCTGTTATCTCAGCGATGCTTTCGGAGAGCTTGTTTTTTTTAGCCTCTGTCCTTCTAACAGCGGCTTCGTAAATTTGCGGAAAGTAATAAGCCAAGAGCAAGCACCCCAGTTCGCAAAAAGAGCCAGCTAAATATCCCTGCTCTTGCTTCTGGGAGCCGCAGTTTTTGTTGACTTGTGAAGTAATCTCGCTTGCCAATAACGAGGTCATAATAGTCCTCTGTAGGCACAGGGCGAAAGGGCCTTCGCGCCGTGCCATCGGCACAAATTTTTGGAGCAAAATAAGGCCGGAGCAAATTTCAGCCAAAGGCTTCATGCCGATTTGGATTACGGCCTGACTTACAGTCATAATCGGCTTGGCTCTGCGGTAAAAGGAGCTGTTCACGATGTGCAGTACGCGTGTGCCTAATGATGGCTCTCTCAGAATTATTTCAGAAACTTGATTGGATGGGGTTTTAGGGTTAAGCGCCAGAGCGCGAAGCTCACTAACTACTTTAGCACTTGCAGGGAAATCACCGTCGCGTGCCAGTGACCGGCGCAACTTCTCCAGAAGCTCGTTTGCGGTCAGTGGCGCTTTGGATTTATCAGCTGGTAAATTTTCCGGTTGTCCCGTCACAATCCTAAACCTTGTTTAAAGCATAAGCGGCGCTGCCGCCCTTATTTGTTAAATCCCCCATAAACTATGGTCGAGACAGCTCAAGCTTACTCTTTGTCTGTAACGCTGAGGTTAGCGTAAGCTGCCGCACCGCATTAATAACCTCAGCCGGTTTAAACGGCTTTGGCAAAAAGAGTGAGGCACCCGCGTTAAGCGCCGCTGACTGGTCCCGCTCAAAAGCGCAGGCGCTCAACACCATAATCGGCAGAGTTGAGAGCTTCCCGGTGGATTGCCGAATATGCTCTATTAACTTTAGTCCGCTCTCACCTGGGATCGCAAGATCCGTAAGTACAATGTCCGGCAATTCTTGGTTTAACATTTCTATGCCGCTTTTAACGCTGTGCACCGTGCGAACTGTGGCTCCGGCCGCGCTCAAGACGTGTTTTAGGACTTCGCAGGTATCGTTATTATCATCTACTACCAGGGCCGAAAGCCCGTCGATCCGCATGGGTGCTTGTGAAGTTTCATTTGTTTCTGTGGGTGACTTTCCAAATTCAGGTGCAAGTGGCAGCATCACCCAGAAAGTTGAGCCTTGGTTAAGCTGGCTTTCAACTCCAATGCGGCCGCCGTTAAGCTCTACCAAGTGGCGGGTTAAACTTAGTCCGATGCCGGTTCCCTCCTGTTTCCGGCTGTAAGCGTCTTCGCCACGTTCAAAGCGCTGGAATAACTTTTTCATTCTTTCAGGAGACAGCCCCACTCCGGTATCGGTCACTGAGATTTTGACTTTATCCACAATTAGATCGGCTGAGAGAGTTACACTACCGCCACGTGGAGTGTACTTGACTGCATTCGACATAAGATTGATCACAATCTGATGCGAGTGCTTGGTATCGGCATGGATCTGCGCCTCTAGTACTTCCGGGCTTAAGTTTAACGGCTTTAGGTCTACGCCTTTGTTAATGGCTTGTTGCATTATCAATTTGTGACTCTGTTGTAGTAAGTCCTTAAGTTGCAGACGCTCCGGGTGAACCTCTTCTTTACCTGATTCAATTCGCGCTAGGTTTAACACATCATCAATTAGTTTCTTTAAATGGTCACTAGACCTTACTACGGCACTGAGTGCATCTGATTGCCGTTCGTTCATTTCGCCGAAGATTCCGTCCATTAAGACGCTGGAGTAACCTACAATGGCGGTAAGGGGTGTGCGCAGCTCATGGCTCATATTGGCAAGAAATTGTGATTTGGCCCGGTTGGCTTCCTCGGCGCGGGATGTTTGCACCGCAAGATCAGCGGTGCGCTGTTGCACTAACTCTTCCAAACGTTCAGTATAGGAGTGGATTCGCTCCTGCGTACGGGCGTTGGCGATCGCCACGGCGGCGCCCTGACAGAACTCTTCAAAGCGGGTCAGATCATTGCGTGAAATTGTGGCAGAGCGGCGATATCCGATTAATATGGCTCCCAGAGGATTTCCGCGCACCTCCAAGCAGCAAGCATCCACCGATTTAATGCCCAGACCTTCCATCCATTCCAAGCCGTGATTAGCGTGATTTTGCAGGTTCGACATAGAAAGGTGGCCGCCGAGGCGCATAACTTGACCGAGTAGCCCGTGGTCTAAGGACATATCGACTGGGAGCAAGTCTGGAGTACAGCCGTAGCCTCCTTTCGGCTCAAGCAGGGTCCTTTCCTCGTTAAGTAGCAACGTCAGTGCAATATCCGCGGCGAAACGGAAAGCGGATTCTTTGGCTAGGCTTTTTACAATACGCTGTAAACCGATATTAGAGGCAATAAGTTGGTTTAGCTCATTTAGCACTTCTAAGCGATCAAGGAAGTGCTGCAGGGTGTGCGAAAGGCGTTGGCGTTCGAATACCACCGCTGCGTGGTGGGTCAAAGCCCGTAGCCTTTGAACTTGGGGCATAGTCAGTCCGACTCTGGCCGTGACGCCCAGCGCGCCGATTGGTGCTCCTAGGCAGACCACGTCGAAATAATGCACCCCCGACGCGTCAAAACTCTTAAGTTTGGGTGGCGAGGCAGAGCCGGTGGAGGAAGATGACGGATCGGAAAACTCCTCCTTGGGCGGAGGTACTGTGTCGCCGGCTTCAGCCACCGGTTCTCTGGCGGCGTTGGCGCTTCGTTCACAGGGAAGAAAAAGCGAGCATCCGGTTACATCCGCTGTTTTAAGGGCAGCCTCAACAATTTCCGTGTAGATGCGGCGGCTTTCCTCTCCCCCCTCAATCATCCAGCAGATTCTTCCCAGATCTCCATCTTCCAGCCCAAGCATACCAGAATTCGGACGCTCCAGTATCTGAGTGTCTTTATTAGATGCTTTTGTCATAACTCCGTCTGGGGTCCGGATAGACCCGCCCCTTTTTAGCTAGCCTACTGATTAGATCGGAAGGTCTGCCCCTAAGCTTGAGCGGCAAGGAGGTTACTAGCGCAGATACAACAGTGTGTGACCGCTTATGTATTTTTCCCTTGATAATTGCACTGGTAACACATTGTAATCACCTAATTTATTATTTATGTGAACGGATACCGTAACCGTTTTCATGAATATTACTTTCTCTGGAGAAAGTGGAATTAATTCCGTGCTACCTCCCAGGCTGAAAACAAAGTTGCATGATCAATTCTACGCGCGAACGGTTACCGGATACCGGATACAACAGCGTTTATGTTTAAATCTGGATATTTCACTAGGTTTCGACGCAGTGAAGACGCTTAGGGAAAAGTAGAAAATTGGCTACCGGCTTACAGACTCATTGAAGGATTAAGGTTAGTAATATCAAATAGATGAAAATGACTGCCCTCCTCCCCCTTTTAAAAAAGAAGCCCCCTGAGGGGACTTGCGCCTTCAGAGGGAACCTGTCCCCTCTAATGGTAAGCTTCAATGCTTGTAGACTTTGTGTAATCAATTCTATGTGTGAACAGTTCCGTGAACAGTGTTATTCGTCCTCGGTCTCTGATTTGCTCCAGTGGTTGCGTTTGATTTTGGGGCATGTGATTCCAGGTCATAATTTTAGATCTCGCGCCCCAAATCTCGCTACGGTTTTGGCGGCATCCGCATCTCATTTAAAGCTACGGGGACGGCCAAATTGGATGTTTGAAAGATATGGCTTGGCTAGAGGTCGTGTAAATGCAAAGCTAGTAAGAAAGTGAAAAAAACTCTGTAGAAATTTTGGATAAAGCGCTAAAGTAAGCTATATTCTTGGATGTGAAGAAGGGGACATCTGGCCGGATTCCCAACTATAAATAATTAGCGCGAAGTGTAAATATACTTTGCGTGTGTTTTGTGGGTTGGTTCGGAAATGACGGTGGAGGAGGGGTACAAAAACGAGAGCGGGTTGGTACAAACAGGGCTGGTACCTGCTGCAAGCATCCTCCCGGTGTTAACACCTCGAAATGGGAACAGCTTCGAAAAAAATGGTCATGGGTTGGTTGAGGTTGAACTCGATTTCCCAGTCAACGTAAAAAGCGGCCGCAAAGTCACGCCTCCAAAAACTCTGCCGCATGATTTTTGTTTGAAAGATGTGCTTCGCTTCCTGGCGACTCCGCGGGCAGAAGTGGATGGACACATCGTAAAAATTATCCTGCCGTTTTGCATCAATCTTGATCAAGAGCTGATGGACAATGTTAGCTTTTTCGTACGCTGGGGCAGCTACGACGATATCCCGGAGCGGTGGCGTGACGTAAAAGTGCGTCCGCGTGAGCTTACTAAAGATGAAGCCGGGCATTATAGTTTATGCAAGGAACTGCGGGTTTATAAGCGCGGTCGGTACGGTGCTACAGTTTACGCCACCACCGCAGGCGAGAATGCGGAAAAGGTTTGGCAGGGTCGCGCCGATTTGGATGATGCAAAATTTAATATCGAAAGTGATAGCGTTAGTTATGTTGGCCGTTTGATGAGGGTACGGCGTCTTTACCGTAGTGAGGTTGAGAAGCTAGTGCGCGCGCGGTTGACTGACTGGGAAGAGTCTGATTTCAGCATGGATGGGGTTCGGTTGACGCCTACGCTCAGCCGTCTTTCGCGAGTGATCTTCGATTGCAGCCGCACCAGCACCAAGTGGCGTGGGTTGCTGTCAAAATATTATCAGGAAGCGGTGCGTAAACTTCAGGCTGAACAAACCGATGAGCTTAAGTCAAGCACGGCTTTTGTGGTGAACCTCTTAGGGAATATCGGTTTGGGAGATGTGATAATGGTTGCGCCGGAGGGGCCGCACGCATCTGCGGGAGGCCTGGCTCAGGTGATGAACGGCTTAATGACTTCACTGCCCAGTCACGGCGTGCCGGTAACTCTAATCAGCCCGCTTTACGAGCACGAGCAGGGAAATATTCATAAGTCAGCCGACCAGATCCTGCGTGAGGGGATCCACTTTAATGGTCAGACCATGGAGCTGAAGTGGGTTGGGGAGATAGATGTGCCCTTTGGGCCGACGTACCAGCGTGGCACACAGCACCATCGTGACCAAGCGCATTTGGCGCGCTCGGTGGTTTATCAGGCCGAGCTTGGCAATGTGCGAATGCTGCTAATCCGCAACTCACGCTATGCCGATTATCTCTACTCAGCAGTGCGCGCGGATGAGCAGTTGCGTCGCGCTATCTTTATATCCCGCGCTGCGCTGGAAGTGTTGCGTAACCCTATCTTCGGCCTGCATCCTCAGCTGATTCTCTCTAACGATTGGGTAACAGCCTTGGTGCCGGTCTTCCACAAATTAGATCTGCGTTATAGCTGTGCAGATAATCTGCGTGATAGTAAAACTTTGCACCTGCTTCATAATTGCGGCAGAGATTATCATGGATGCATACCATTTACCTTCGATAATAAAGATTTATGGCCGATGTTGGAGCTAGATCCCCTGCATGCTTATGGCATGCGCGACCCGCAAAATCCGGCCATGATTAACCTTACCGCTGGCGCGATCTTCCATCTAAACGGAGCGCTTCTGGCGGTTAGTAAACCTTACGCTCAACAGCTGTTGACGCTAGATGGAGGCGGAGGGTTGGATAAGTTGGTAGAAAACCGACGCAAGGCCGTGTTCGGCATTAGTAATGGTATCGATCAAAAAAGCCTACGCTCCACGATTGTGAAGATAGGGGGAAAGAATCTGGCAAAGCTA
>JAAYZI010000146.1 GCA_012514925.1 Deltaproteobacteria bacterium
AAATGGTTTTTGAATCAGGGCGTTGATAATACGCCGATCCAATTGTTCTGCCAGATACTCCCGGTCCATTTTCCGGACGACAATCGCAGGCAGTTTGGGCTGCGGCTTAGCCAGATATTTGCGTCCCAGATGTGTTTCCGCTAAGCGCATCACTACAGCGCGTGCGGTGAAGGTGTTCTGCAGCGTAACGCACATACGTTCCAAAAATGAAACTACATCCTGAGGGCCGGGGACCTGACATATCAGCTGATATTCATAATCCCCGGCCAAGCTGGTCAGGCTGCGAATCTGACCAAATCTGCCGAGACGCTTAAAAGGCCCTTCGTGTCGCATCGTTGTGCGGGAAGAAGGCGTAAAATAGATAGAAAATTCGGCATAACCCAGCTGCCTAAAGTTGATAACCGGCTTAGGATAGATGCCATTTTGCACCTCAAACTTCTGCATAAAATAACGTAACGTATGCTCCCGGTACGGCAATCTTTGTTTAAGCTGAGCCAGCGGCCGCCTGGCATTTAACTCTACTGCTGAAAGGATCGCCTTTTCCTTCTCAGAGATACCCATGTCCCCTCCAAAGCTTTATTTACAAAAAAAACCCGCTCGATTTGTCGTTTCTAACAGATTTGTTTGAAAACTAGAGCAGAAACGAAATCAGAAAAGTTTTCAGCCCCAAAAGGTAAACATACCTCTGGAAACCAGTGTGGCTAAAGGAAACGCAAGGGTCTAATTTTCATTTTGTAGCCGTTTACGTACGGAATTGATTGCACAAATCTACAAACACTGAAGTTGAGGTAAAAGGTCTCCTCAGGGAACCCTTAGTAAAAAGTTCCCATCAAGGGCCTTTTTTTTGGGGGGAGGGAGGGGGTGAAAATACTATCCGGGTAGTGGAGCCAATTGATTAGTCGCCAGTTTGGTAAAAAAACGCGCGTTTAAACCTCCCTAATTTAGGCCGCCAGGTGGTGTATCCCGGGAAGAAGTAGGGTCACTCCCTGATCGTGGGCGGCAGATTTTGTGAACGGACCCCCCAAAATGGTCCCCTGAGGGGACCTTTTGCCTCAGCTTCAATGTTAGCGGGTTTTGTGTAATCAATTCCGTACGTGAACGCTTACAAAGCGTCTTTCACGCTCTGCTAGTCGAAGGATGGCATACTTTTTTCACTCTTGTGAGTAAAGGTAGCAGAAGGCAATCAGCATTATTTACGTGCAGTAGCTACACAGCTCGCCCTTTTGACCATTCTTCCTTTCGGCGGGTTACTGGCGTTTCTGTTACTTAGTCTTCCTCTTCACGCTCCCTATTTTAGCGAACGTAATTGGTTTTTGTCGTCTTTCCCACAACATTTTAGCGACATCTTCCTTTATAGTCAGGAGCCTAAGCGAGTTTATAGGCTGTGGGGGTGGAACTTTTCTGGCCGAGTTTCTCTTTTTCTCAATTTCCTTCAAAGCCTCCTGTATCTGAATAGCCTTAAAATCACAATCATCCTTTTTCCTACGTTTATCATTCAACTCCCTAGACTCTTCTTCGAGTTGTTTGTTTTTCTCTTTGAGGGAATCTTGTATTGCCGAAATAGCGTCTTCCCCATTCTTTGCTGCATCTTTCAGGTTCTTTTTCAGGTCTTTGGCTTCTTGTTTCCTCTTTTCCAGTTCAACCCTTCGCTTATCAATATCACCGCCTGCAGTATTAAGATCCTGTCTGAGCTTCCTAATCTCTTTCCATTCGGATACTAGCTCCTCCTTCCTTCTTCGCAAGTTTTCATCTTCGACCTTAACATTCTTCATTTCTTCAGTCAGCTCATCCAGCTCCTTCCGGAGATTCTCAATTTTAACCTGCGCACTAGCAATGTCTTGCTCTAGATCTTGTGACAGTTGCACAGGTCGTGTTTGCTCCCTTATGAGTCTAGCTTCTTCAAGATCCAATTGCTGCAATTCGTTTTCCCGGGCTTTTTTCAAGAGCCAATGCTCGTTTTTTTGATCCAACACGTCTAAGAGAGCGTCCACGGCCTCTGCGCGGTGGGCAAAGCCGTTTGGATATACGTCTATAGATGTTCCAGTGGGATTAGGACTTTCGATTGTAAGCGATCCGGCACGGGGTAGATTATCGCCCTTAGAGATCTCTAAAATGCACTTTTGCTCTGGTACAATTTCAAGCTGCATTACCTCTTTAACATTGTCTTTGATGAGGAGTGGTGAAGTTGGCGAGAGCGTATCATTTTTTTTACACCCCCAATCTGTTTCCAAAAGGCTAAAATATTCGTTAAGTTTCTGGTCGGAGAAACGCTCGTTTAGGCGTTTAAAGTCCTTATCAAGAGAATCTATGGTGATGTCTTCTGCGATACGGATAAAGAGATCTCTGGGGACGTAATCCCAAGAGAACCGCATACCGTCAAGTCGGTCGGCCAGATCGGAGATGTTGTTATGCTCCCAAGTGGTATCGGTAAAATCGGCACCGATAGCGTAGCCGTGGATCTGGCAATCGTCTCCAAATGTTGAGCCTTTAAAACTTCCAGAAAGATAGCTGGATTCATCAACTTCAAGACCACTGATAGTATTGTTGCCTTCGCAGAACATCCGCACATGCGAGTCCTTACATGTCATGCCATCTACAGTACAATCTGAAGAAACATGAAACCTAACCACCGCCTTTTCAATAGTAAAATTGTGGATTTGGCCCGGCCCTACGCGTAATAGAGGAATATCCTTTCCAGAAAGAGCACAGTCACTTATCGATTTGAACTCATAATTTGCAGCTATTTTTTGAAAGAACTTGCAAGCAAATGGAGATTCGCCTTTGGCGGTGTCAGCTTCTAATGTATCTGCGCCCATCTTAAGAAGCATCTCTTTAATCCCTTCTTCCCAATCAGGGGCATTAAAATCCGTTGTGCCAGGCTCAATAAGGAAAGTGATAGCTGTGGAAGAGTTATGTGGAGAGACCCAATTAACTTCAATAGGTTCATCAAGGTTAGACGGGGGGCGGATCTCTAAACTTTGTGGAAACGGATCATTTGATACAGGTAAGCTCGCGGAGTGGTGGCTTGCCTTTGTCGGCGGATTAGGTTTATTTCCGTGTGTTGGTCCCATATCAAATCTCCTTTTAAGTAACGCTACAAAATCCCTCGGAATTCTTGGTCGTCTAGCATTTCAAAGTTGATCTAAAATCTGCTACACAATTTCAGAAGTTGTTCCAGGGCGTCGTGCAGCAAACGTCGCCCGATTTACCCCCTCTAAACCGCCGATCCGACCTTCATATTGCGAAGCATCGAGACGATCCTCTCCATCAGCTCCTGTAGGTGATTTATTACGGTTTTTATGTGGTTGCTCTAAATCCTTTGGTTCAGCAGCTAATCCCCAGCCCATTTTCTGTGCCGTATTACTTCAATATTAGCACCTTTCAAAACGCTAAAGAAATTTTATGTCCATTCACACATGGAATTGATCATGCAATTTCGTTTCAGCCCCAACAATAACGCGAGGTTAATTTCACTTTCTCCGGAGAAAGTAATATTTATGTGGACGGTTACACGACCTGTATAAAAACCTCCTCTGCCCCTACTTGAACCATTATCTGTTCGGACTATTCAAGGTTGAACAGAAAATTGCCCTACAGAGCCGTTACAAGCGCATATACGGCACTTCAGTCACTCCGTTCCAATCCCCGCGCGTTTCAGCTGAATCAAAGGAAAAGCTAAAAATAGAGCATGACAACCTGACTCTACCTTCTGACCCTCCCCGCCTCATCTTTCTTAGCAGGAGTGCGGCGCTCTAGGTTGCGCAACAGCTGATTCAATTGCGTTTGTTTCTGTGCAAGTTCGTCTTCCTCAGAGACAGATTGCTGCGATTCGCTTTGCGTGTCTGTATTCAAGGGCGCTGGGAGCCGATAGCTCTTTTTTTGAGATAGCACGTCCAAAATGGCGTCTACCGCCTCGGCGCGGTGGTCAAAGCCGTTTGGATATACATCCTTAAAATTTCCAGGAGTGTTAGGGTTTTCGATTATGAGCGACCCGGCACAGGGCAAATCGTCGCCTTTAGAGACCTCTACAATACACTTCGGTTCTGATGGAATCTCAAGCCGTACCACCTCCTGAATTTGTTTTTGAATGAGGAGTGGTGAAGTTGGCTGGACCGAGTCAGTTTTTTTGCACCCACGATCCTTTTCTAAGTGACTTAAGTATTCGTCAAGATTTTCGTCGAAGAACCGCTGGTTGAAGCGCTCAAAGTCCTTGGCAAGAGAACCTACGGTGATGTTGTCTGCGATATAGTCAAAATACTCTCTGTTAACCGTATTCCAAGAGAATCGCATGCCGTCAAGCCAGTTAGCCAGCTTATAAAGGGTTCCACACTCCCAGATGGCATCGGTGAAATCAGTATTGACGGCGTGGCCGCTGATTCGGCAATCGCCATCGAATATTGAACCTTTAAAACTTCCAGAAAGATAGCTGGACTCATCAAC
>JAAYZI010000147.1 GCA_012514925.1 Deltaproteobacteria bacterium
AACATGCGGCGGTCATGGTTCTTAAACACATCATCCAAAACGTGCTTAACCAAAAAAGGGACCAGTCCATCTGAAGCGCCAAAGAGCAGCATGCAGCCTAAGGCCCCAAAGAACTGATAGCGATACGGCTTTAAGAAAGCTTTTAGGGAACGTTTGAGATTGTGACGCAGCCCTCCTTTCTCTGCTAACTCGAGCGTAAGTTTTGCGGTTCTCTCTGCCGCGTTCTTGCATCCATCAAAAGCCGGATACTGATCATGCGTTGAGAGTTCAGCGGTGACCGCCTTTAAATCCGCAAGGACGCGGCGACGACACTCCTGATCGAACATTACCTTCTCTAATTCAGTTGCAATTCGCGAGGGACTGGCGTGGTCCTGTATAAGCTCAACCACCGCATCGGCCTTAATCAAATTTACGAGAGAGCTAAACTTTATTGTGGCAAGAGCGCGCACAATCTTCTCGGTTAAGCGCGGTGGAATATAAAAACAGACGAAGGGTAGCCCCAAAAAAGCGGCCTCTAGGTTACATGTTCCAGATTTTAGAAGCCCTGCGGTAGCACATCGCATTATTTCCAGATTGTTTCCGTTTGAAACTTTGATCCACTCCCGGTCTCCAATCTCAGCCGAAATAACATTGCTTTTTATACCTGCTGCAACGGCTACAATCACCTGAATATTAGGCCGTGACGTGCGCAAACACTCCAGCCCCGCAATTACACGCTTAAGATGGCGCTTTATTTCGCCGCTACGGCTTCCCGGAAAAAGCGCTACCACCGGTTTAAGAGGATCCAGCCCCAAACTCTTTATAAAGTCATCTTTCGAAAAGTCACCAAGATGCGCGGGATCTAAAGTGTAGGCGAAAGGATGACCCACGAACAAAGTTTGCTCGAAGCCGTGTTGCTCGTAAAAACTCTTCTCAAAAGGCAGTATCAGGGCAGCTCGGTCGATCACCTTTTTCATGGTCTTGATGCGACCACTTCGCCACGCCCAAACCTTGGGCGGAATATAATAGAGTACCGGCACACCACAAAAACGGGCGGCGATTTTAGCCAAGCGCAGATTGAAGTCGGGATAATCCGTAACGACTAGGACATGTGGGCGCCAAAACAACAAGAGTTTGACCATCCTAAGAAAAGCGCCCAGGCTTCGTATAACCAACCAAGGAATGTTTAGGCCTTGGAGTGCCGCACAGCGCTCTGAGTCCACGACAGTATTCACCCCGGCGCCACGCAGGTACCCGCCACCCATGCCACGGACTTCAGCCTGCGGGTTAAAGCGCCGTAGCGCTTGCACTACCATGGCAGTATGCATGTCGCCAGAAAGCTCGCCAGCACTGACAGCTATTCTGTAATTGCCACTAAAACTCAACTTGCCTCCATATCACCTCGCGGTGAGACGTCTTATTTCTTTTGCTTGAGGTAAAATTCTATGCTCCGGTCATAAGTCTTCTCAGCGCTCTCCGAGAAATAACATGCTGGCAACTCGCCAGCGCGGCGGTGATGGGCGATACACTCACAGCACATGCCTTTTCTCTCGCAGTCATAGGTGCAGTTGCAATTCTTAAGATTCCGGCTTTGATGGCACTCCATTGTTTACCTCTTATATTAAAATACGTATGTAAGACCGCACTTCACTATAGCGTTTACGCGTGGATTTGTCAGATTGACAGGAGATCTTCAGTAAATCCAATAACCATTTGTAAATATAGGATATTTTGCCGTAACGACCCTTACTTTCCCGCGTTTAGTCACCTTCAAGCATTTTAGAAGCAAACCCTCCCTATTGGATGACATTAGAAGGAGGGGATGAATCACTCGAAAAGCGCCCAGGAGGATGGTGTTACTTGAATCCTGGCTGGGTCGTTTGCGAGTGAGTGAGCAGATATTTGAGAGTGCATTCATGAAAAGGCAGGCAAATTTAAAACAAAACCCAGCGGTCACGGAGATCTTTCCAATTCAACGGCCTAAAAAGCAGGCTAAACTTAAACTGGTTAAAAACAGTTCTAATATCAAAAGATCAAGATCTTCCATAAAGACTGTAGCTTGGATTGTCTCGATTCTATTTGTGACGGCGATCTCCGCTGTGTCCTCTTATGTTGTCAAGCAAAACCCTGGCCTGATGACACTTCTGCAAAAAAGACTTAAAACGCTTTCGATGAACGCGCTTAAAGCTGGTACAGCGGTTGATAATTTCGACACCAAATCGGGAGAAGCTGTACCAGTAAAAGTTGTAACGGAAGAAGCTGTGCCAGGAGAAGGCGAGAATAAAATCAGACCTACTCTTGAGATTAGCGCGCCAGATTTCAAAACTTCTCCGCAAATTCCAGCCGCGAATGCGTACGATCCAAACATCAGTCCCGCCGAACAAAGCGCTATCTTGGTGGAAATTATGTCGGCCTTTCCGTTGCCGCTACTCGAAAAACAAGCCCTGGCTGTTACAATTGAAGAGCAGAGCCGTAAGGTGAATTTCGATCCTAAGTTTAGTTTAGCGCTGATCGCAGAAAGCGGGGAAAAGACGGGAGTGGGGCTTCTGCGTATTTCTCCTGAAACAGCCGAATTTACGGCAAAAATATCAGCGCTTGAGTGGAAAAGTCCTGAAGAGTTAAGCCGCAACACCGAATATAATTTAGCAGTGGGTTTACAGTATCTCAAATTCTTGGAAGAGCTGTACGATGGGAACCTCGAACACGCCCTAATTGCATACCATTGGGGCATGAAAGAAATGTCCGCTGCGTTGAAGCAGCGCTCTCAAATCCCAGTCGAACATTCAGGATTTGCCGCGCTAGTGTTAAAGAGATACGATGAGTGGAAGAATCCAAAAATTTCATTTAAGAAAAGAAACCCAAATAACTTTTCCGACAAGGAATCTGTCTCGACGAAGGTCGCGGTTCAAACTGAAAGCAAAAGTATAGTTCCTGCCCAACCTGTTGCAGAACAACCCAGCCAGAATCCTGAGATCTCAAAAGCTGAACTCGCAGATCGCCTCTATTTATTGGTAACTGCGCTTAAGGCACTGCCGCTTAATCAAGACCAAAAGATTGAACTTGGCAAAACAATTATGGCGGAAAGCGTACGGGTTAAATATGACCCACTCTTTGTAGCTTCCATGGTCATGGTTGAGAGCTCCTTCCAGAGCACGGCCAGATCTCCGCAAGGGAAGTTAGGATTGATGCAGATCCATCCAGATAACGGAGAATACATTTCCAAGCTGACCGGAGAGGAATGGCGAGGCCCGGAAGCCCTGTTTGAGCCCGCCTACAGTCTACGTTTTGGGTTAACATATTTGCGCTTTTTGGATGGGATCTTTGCGGGCAACCGACAGTACACGCTAATTGCCTACAACTGGGGCGCTAGGGAGCTAATTGCAGCGTCAAAAGAAAAACAACCCATACCGGAACCCTATCTAAAGTACGCGGATAAGGTCTCCAGCACGTACGAATATTGGTTGGCACAGCTTGAGAAACTCCGTAAGGCGCGGGTTTCCGTTCCAAGTAAGCTTGATCCAAAACCTGTTCCACAAAAAGAAGATACCAAACAGATTAAGCCTGAAGCCGTAAAATCTAAAGCACCTGCAACACCAGCAGCGCCTGAAGCTAACGCCGCCACTTTAGCCCCTAGCCCGCAGAAGGAAGTCGTTACTCCTATTAAGCCTGAAGCCGTAAAATCTAAAGCACCTGCAACACCAGCAGCGCCTGAAGCTAAACAGCCACCGCTTAAGGTCCAGTCTATAGCAGTCACCAACCCTAAATACTTTGACAGTCAAATGGATCGTATGAACCACCTGATCTGCAGTTCGGGAGTGCCGATCCACGAATGTGAACGGCTGGCTAAATTAATAATTTTGGGTAGTGAGCGTGCCGGCTTTGATCCGCTCCTAATCGGCGCCCTTATAAAGGCCCGCAGCAACTTTTTCTGGTTTTTTTCCCCGGGCCCACACAGTGTAGGTCTTTTTCAAATAAGTCCAGATCGCGCAAGAACAATGGCTGATAAGGCACGCGTAGCTTGGGCAGGCGCTGATGAACTGAAGAACCCCACTTACAGTATGCGGCTATGTCTTGCCTACTTGAAGTATTTAAGTCAGCTCTACAAAGGGAACATGAGGCATGCTGTAGCAGCCTTCCTATGGAATGTCCCTGATTTATCCAGCGTACTTAGAACTAGGTCTGCTCTGCCACACGATATCCAAAAGTCGCTCGATGAAGTCTTTAAGATCAAAGAAGATTGGCAGGAACACTACAAGATCCGCAGAAAATAAGCTCAGTGGTAACCGTTCATATATTGATTAAGCAAATTAGCCTCAACAATAATGCGGAATTAATTTCACTTTCTCCGGAGAAAGTAATATTCACGCAAACGGTTACCGGATAAGCTTAGCGGCTGCGACCAAGACGTTCTTTTGCTTCTTGGGGCATGACCAACCAGCTGTGGTGCACCTCATTTGATTCAAAAATCATCGTTCTAAATACCGGCTCTGATTCGCTCAACGGCAAAATTTGCCCGTTATCCAACAAAACCACCAGTGACTGTTTCGAATCATTGGAGTGAACATCTTCAGTGGAAACTTGATACAGGTAGTACTCCGGATCATAGCCACACGCCTCCAAGGCTTTTATGGCGTCTTGTTTCAGGGCGTCTGGATCATCATCTTTAGAAATCCGCACGGTTTTAAAAAGTCGCCTGTACAACATACGCTTCGACAGGTCCGCCAAAATAGGATCCGGGCCGGAGCTCCAGCGATACAAATGGTAGCGCCACCACGCCTCACGCATGGCGAACACCGTTTCCAGCCGGAGATCAGTCGCGCGCTTCGCTGCTAAGGCCAAGCGCATGGGTTCATCCGCAAAGCTGATATCAGCTCCCAAGACGCGAGCGCGCTTTACAATTGAAATCGCCAGGGCATCGGCCGAAAGTAAAACCCGGTGCTGATAGATCTGACTATACATAGCGTGTCGTGAAACGGCAAAATGCATCATGGCATCAAGACGATTTTCACGAATGGCGAGGTGACCATCGGCCATAAGCACAATCGAATCCGTCAGAGCCGGAATATTATATTTGCCGTAACTCACGCCGGCCATGATGCTGTCTACAATGCACCAATTGCCACGATCAATATTCCATCCGCCTCCACTGATTAACTCCCGAGTCCAAGGCGGCAAAGCTGGGTCGTCGCGCAAAATTCTAACGCAAAGCTCTGCGGTTTCGTGACCGAAATCGGCAAGTTTCGATCTAATTTCCTCGTCAGTTTCGGTAATTATGGCCGAAAGCTCTTCATGTGCGTCGGGCTGGCCCGCAAACCAAGCTTTCTGGGCGGTATGGGAACCAGGCGCAATGTGGCCGACGTCATGCAACAACGCTGCGGCGCATATAGCCTCCCGATAATCCTTTATTTGCGAGTTGAAGTCCCTGGACAGTCTCTCCATCAGGCGACAGGCCAAGTAGGCCACTCCCAGACTGTGGCCGAAACGCGAGTGCTCGGAGAACATAAAGACCAAGCGGGTATTGGCAGTTTGACTGATGTCTCGCAGGCGTTGCATCCAGACGCTTTCAATCAGGCTAAGCACTAAAGCTTCGCACTTCTGGTCGGGTGAAAAACGAATAGACTGATGCACTACATCTGCAAAAGAAATATCAACCATAAGCTCTATACTCCTTTTCACGTGGCAGCTGGCGCTGCGAAACGACTTCCAATCCAAAAGATTTCAAACTAGCTAAATCAGAGGGGGTATTGGTAAGCAGTTCAATGCGGCGCGCGCCGAGATCGTACAAAATCTGTGCGCCGATGCCATACTCACGTAAATTAAGCGGCCGCTGAGGAGGCTTACCCAGACTCAAAGCATGGACCTGCTCTTTAAGATGACCCTTAACTGAACGGCGCAAATACAAAAACACTCCCGTCGGCCCGTCACCAATCGCGCGCAAACAAGCGTGAATCTGCGAACGCGTCGGAGGGAAGACTCCCCCAAAAACATCAGCCGCCGTAAACTCCATCTGGACCCGCGTAAGCACGGGCTGGACGGGAGAGATCTCGCCCTTTACTAAAGCCAAGTGCTCCCCACCATAAAGTTTGGAGCGGTAGATGTAGGATCTTAACAGCCCCGTGGCGGCAGTCGGCAAACTCGCCTCAGCCACGCGCACCACCAAAGGCTCGGTCTGGAGCCGGTAGGCCGTCAGTTCGCTTAGGGTGGTAGTAGGAAGAGCTTGGACCTGCGCAAGACGGCTTTGTGAGGAGGGAGTGAGATAGCCGCCGTTTTGATCCAACAGGTCAACAAGCAGCGCAGCATCGCTAAACCCTGAGATACGCGCAAGATCCAGGGCGCCCTCAGGTAGGGCATTACGCACCAAAACTCCACCCTCACGGGTTTCGACCGGAAAAATATGCCCCGGACGCACTAATTTGCGGGGCTGTGGCTGGGCTTCTCCCAGGATATTCAAAGTGCGCAGCCGATCTGAAATGCTGATGCCGGTGGTGATGCCCTCACGGGCATCAACAGAGATGTACATTTGGTAGGCAGTACCTACAGCTCCTCCGATCCCCGCACCGGGACGGGTCATACGCGCGAAAAGAAACGCCTCAGCGCGCATTGGGCTAAGCGCCACCAGCGGCACGCCCCCGGAAATTGTAAAAACCTGATTGAGCAGGTCGTAATCAATCCGTTCACAGGCAGCCACAAGTACAGCGCGTTGCTGCGGATCCACATCATCTTGAAGAATCCCCAGGCCGCGCCGCTTAAAAGCTTCAATAAATGGGTAGGGTTTGGCGTTCATAGAGTGGGAAAGTGTACTACAACAGGGGCTACTAGAAAAATTGCGGATGCCAATCTTTGCTCTCCCATCTCCGCACTACTACTGGGAAATAATAACCCCCTGAATATCCTTAGTAA
>JAAYZI010000148.1 GCA_012514925.1 Deltaproteobacteria bacterium
AAGATAGTTCAGTGTGCTGCTTAAGTCGGGGATCTTCTTTTCAAGCGCAAGCAGCAGAGTTTCTCTGATAATGTCGGCGGCTTCTGAGGTTTTTGAGTGAGCGCCAAGGGCCCGTGCGTACATGCAGTTTGCCGTGAATAATTCTTCTAAATTTTCTTGACGTCGTTCTGGCTCAGTCGTGGCAGCCCGTAATTCCATAGTCCGCTTTAAAATTGCAGCGGCTTTTTCGGTTTGTTCGCATTGCCACAAGCTTAAGGCTGCCTGTGACCTTAGCCGGATTTCTTGGGTAGGAGAGAATGCAGCAGAACGGCACAGTTCGAGAATCGGTTCGCACATGGAGGCAACCACAAGCGGAGCTGCCGCCAGCCGTTGGAGCTGTGCTTTAGCCCAAGTTGCCGTGTCAGAATCGGTAGATCTGATCAGGACGGTGATTTGATCCAATGCTAGCCTTATGAACTCGAGGCCTTCGGTTGGTTCTCCTGCGCGCAGTAAAGCTTCGCCAATTTGGGCGAGAGTTTCAATGTAGGTGTGGGGTGATGATAGGTTTAACAAGACTGATCGTGCTTGGTCTGCCCGGCCTTGCAGAGCCAAGGCATGAGCTTGATTTGACGCGATGCTCTCAGAGGCGAAATCCCAGGGTAGGGTTAGGTGCTGAAACAACTCGTCAAGTTCGTTGAAGCGTCTGCAAAGAAACAGATCCTCTGCTAGGGAAGCGTAGATACTTGTTTGCTGGTGGGCAGGCAGCTGCAGGCTTGTTTCTAAAGCCAGGCGGTAAGCTTGATCACCTTGATCTGCATGGTCGTGAGAATATCCAGCCGCGGCGATGTGTCCGTAGGTGGTCGCCGTGGCGCTAGGATCGAGGCAAGCAAGATCGGCGGCTTTCTTGGTAAGTGAAATGGCTTGAATGATCTGTTTCACTTCTGCCAGCCCTGTAAGCGCAGCTGGCAGGGTACCGGCGAAGGCGCGAAAGCCTTTGGAAAAGTGCAAATAATCCTCGACTACATTATGGCATAAAGGTTCTGCTTCGCTTAAAAGACCAGAGCTTTTGAGGGCTAAGCAGATTTGCCAGAGCGCCTCTGTGCAATTGAAGGTGTACTCTGTTGTTAGATCGGGCAGTGCTTTTGCCGAAGCAATGGTGTTCTCCAGTAGGACGCATTTTGTTGGATTCCGCGAAGTAGACATCTGCTGCGCGGCAGACCATCCTTGAATTTCGATTTGGGCGAAAATAGCTGCTGGAAGGTGCTCCAATTCATCAATTGTGAGCCGATTGCCGACCTCAAGTGCTTCTTGAGACCTACCACATTTTGCAAGTTCCACCCCAATGGTTCGGTACAGGGCAGTGCGATGTGATAAGGAATCTATCTTAAGAGCCTGGACAAGTTGGGAAGCGAGCAACTGCTCCCCTTGCTTTATCATCATCTCATCTGAGCCGATGGAGGCTTTGGATGATGTTGTTCCGCGTTTGGGTCGCGGGTTGGTTTGGTTTGGGGAGTTCACGGTGTCAAATAGTTATGGTAAAGCTGTTACAGCGTTAGATTCCCAAACCTTGTTATAGGAACGAGTTTATTTTTATCCGTTCATATGAATATTAAATTGCGGGATTACAATGTGTTACCAGTGAAATTAATTCTGCGTTACCGCCCAGGCTGAAAACAAAGTTGTATGATCAATTCCCCGCATGAACGGATAATTAGTAACAAATGGCTTAGTGCAGTGGGACTATATGATTTTAGCTTGATTCAATATCAGTAGGTCCCTTGGTCTTTAGCAGGTTATAATCTCCTGAAAGTGCAGCTAGAATCCCGCCGACTGCGCTGGTGATGGTCATGCCGAGCAGCCATATTACTCCAATTAAAAGCGCGTTTTCCCGGGTTAAATAGTGAGGCGCAAAAAAAAGCACATAGGCGGTTTCTCTTACGCCTAATCCCATCCAGCTTAACGGTAGCGTACTAACGATGTTGATAAAGGGTACTGCAAAAAGCAGATAAGACCACGGCACCGATCCTCCCACTTCTTTGATGATCATGCCGATTACGGCAATCTGTGACAGATGATAGATAGTTGCCAAGCCGATAACTCTTCCAAGTACAGACTTATCGTGGGGAAAAGCGCGCTCTAAAGCAGAGAGTCTCTCGCTCCAACGTGGCGGCATTAAGCCGGCTGCCGTGCGTATTACCAGCGGAGCATAGAGCCACC
>JAAYZI010000149.1 GCA_012514925.1 Deltaproteobacteria bacterium
ATGTGCTGAGGTCCCGTCCACACACAGTGGCGAAACGCCTTTTACCGGAGGGGAGGGCTGAGCCGATTACTAATTTAATACGTTCCGCTTCTAAGATGCCGATCTGCAGGTGGTGGTTTTTCTGCAAATGACGTTGAATGGCTTCATCCATTTCATCGCCGGCCACGCGGATTGAATGAGAATACAGCGTTTCGTTCCTGGTAAGCACAGCAACCTCTGTGGTGCCGCCGCCGATATCTACAATCATGCTACCAATGGATTTGTCGACTGGAAGCCCGGCGCCGATCGCCGCTGCCATCGGTTCTTCCACAAGCTTTACTGCTCGCGCACCGGCAACGTGCAGGGCTTCAATTACCGCGCGTTTTTCAACTTGTGTGGTCCCGCCTGGCACGCCGATTACAACTTGTGGCTTAAAGAGGCAGCGCCGTCGACGCGCCGTCCGCAAAAATTGACGCATCATTAGGGCGGTCATTTGAGAATCAGCAACCACTCCATCCTTCATGGGGCGTATGCAACGGATCGCGCGCGAGGTCTTCCCAAGCATTTCCTTGGCGGCATGCCCGACGGCGAGAACTTTGTCGCTGATCTCTTCAACCGCGATGACGCTAGGCTGGTTAACCACAATGCCCTGTTCTCCTGTGTAGATCAGGGTATTTGCCGTGCCCAAATCAAGCGCAAAATCGTTTGCACAAACCGCCTTGATGGATCGCCAAGGCGCCATAAATTCGAACGGTTTGCAGCTGCCCAAACTAAGCTCGACGGTATTCATAATTTAACTCTCGAGCATTAGGTTTGGTTAGCTTGAATGTAGGAGCCCCATTTGAGGTGCTGCATATTAAGCTGTCAAGGTCGAAGCGGCTATGCTTGTTCGGCTGTCGGCGGCGATAAAACTTAAAATGAAGCTTTTCACCTTTGCAGGTAACACGATTGGTGATCGCGGAGATCCTACTTTCATAATAGGCACCCATCATATTATCCAGCACCATGATAATATCCCCATTGGGAAGGCGGATAACTGGAAAATGAGGAGGCAGAGCCTGTTGTACCAGGCGATAAATCTGGTCAACTAGCTCTATGCAAGCGCCGGTTCCTAGATCCGCTTCCAGCGATGGAAAATTTACGGGAACGGCACGTAACACTTCTATAGAGCCTACGCCCAAGGTATCGACAACGGCTTGCCCGCGCTCTAAAAATTCAGCCCAAGAGATATCGGCGCGGTTTTGATCCAGATGCATTCTGGAGAGTTTGATAGAGTGGGCGATTTCGATAGCTAGGTCTTGCAGCAGCTTCCCTTGCAACTTTGAAAATGCATATGATTTTTTACTGTCACAACCCAGCACTCCACAAGTTTCATGGCTTCGATTGTCGAGTCGCAGGGGAATTGGAACGCCCATAAAACTTTTTAGCTGCTGATCGCTTTTGTACATGCCGAGCGTGCGGCTGTCGTGTTCAAAGGGTGAAACGTGGATTGGTTGGCGATGCTTGGCTACCCATCCTATGATGCCCGCACCTCGCAACAATCGGCAGGGATCCAATACATCGCGGGAGAGGGAGTGGTAACCACCTAGGTCCAAGTAATCAAGCTCCTCATCGGCCCCAGTGTCGCTACTTAGAAACTGGGGCGGCACAAAGATAAAGCAACTGTGGGCATCTATGATGTTAGCGCTCAGTCTTGCCAAGCGGGAAAGGTCACGTCTGATGTCGATATCTAAACTTACGTTTTCGGTCACGATTTCCGATGTTTTTAAGAACGCCTTTATAGAAGTCGAGGCGCATCCTCGATGCAAAAACACCGTACCAGACCAAGGCTAGGCCCGCAATCACCTTTCCGCTTGGGTTGAGTAATGTCCGTATGAACAGATACCGCAAACAGTTCTGCGAGAACGATCCTCAGGTAAAGCAAGCGTTTTCTACATTGAGTTTCTTCAACCTGGATATCTCTGAAGTATCCAAGTTAAGCTTTTTTTTCGTCAGCAGCGGAGCTTGCCATTCTTCTGGGTGGGTTCGGGAGTGTCTTGTCTACCTCTTCGTTTCGGATGGCACTCGCTTTGTTCGAACCGGTTTCTTTGTTTGAGCTGGGAGTAGTGGGCCGGGGCTTGCCTTTGGGGCGCATAATGCGCTTTCGAGGGCGCGTCGGGCGAAGCGTCTCCCTTTTTGTAACAGCCTGTTTCGACTCACTTATTTGAGAGCTTTGGCTTCCGCATTTTTCGGCCTTTAGCTCTTTGCCGGACGCAGTTTGGACTTGATCGCTCTTAGTGCATGGTGATGTCGCTGAGTTTTTTGAGCAGGCGCTACACTCGCTTTCGGCCTCCATTTCAAATTGGAATTCATCCGGACGCAACCGTCCGTCAGCCAATATGAAGATTCTTACGTTATAAGACTTTTCCAGCTTTGCAAGGTCCTTCTTTTTGTTGTTTAGGATAAAAAACGCTGGTCCGGGGGACAGCCTGGCTTTAACGAGGGAAACGTGCCCGACAATCACTGCAGACTGGATTTTTCGGAGCGCTTCCAGCGCAACAAATTCATGGTTTTTGACTCTTCCGCTGCCTTGGCAGGTTGCGCACGTTAAGCTGCTCTGACTTGGAAGGGAAGCTCTTAGCCGCTGGCGAGACATCTCCATTAGGCCAAATTTGGAAAGGCGCCCTAGCTCTATGCGTGCCTTGTCAGACTTACACGCAATTTGCATCTTTCGTTCTACTGCGAGTTTATGCCTGGATTCCATCATGTCTATAAAATCTATGACGATCAAACCGCCGAGGTCCCGCAAACGCAGCTGCCGCGCGATTTCATCAGCTGCTTCTAAGTTGGTTTTATAGGCGGTGTCTTCGATATTTTCGCCGGTTGTGGCTTTGCCGGAGTTGACGTCGATCGCAACCAGAGCCTCCAGAGAGTCAATAACGATCACGCCTCCTGATTTAAGCTTGACCTCGCGCTCTAGAGTGCTGGAGACTTGCTCTTCGATGCCGATGTGTGAAAAAAGCGGGAGCTCCGAGGGATAAAGTTTTACGCGCGAACGGTAGCGCGGCATAACTTGCTCAACAAATTGTCGTACTTGCTTGTAGGTTGCCTCGTTATCTATAATGATTTCCCTTATGTCTGGAGTAAAGTAGTCGCGCACCACGCGGGTGGCGACGTCACTTTCAGCATAAAGCATGGAGGGGCAGGGCCCAGCTTGCGCGTTAGCGAGAATTTGTTCCCAAAGTTTAAGCTGCAGCGACAGGTCCCTCGATAGTTCACTCTGCGAGCGGTCCAGGCCGGCAGTGCGGATAATCAGTCCCATCCCGGTAGGTATCTCCAATTCTTGAGCCAATTTCCGCAAGCGTGTGCGTTGTTCAGCGTCCCCGATCTTCCTTGAGACTCCGCCGCGGTCGCTCCCGGGCATCAACACTACATAGCGTCCTGGTAATGACAGGTAAGTTGTGAGACTGGCCCCTTTTAACGCTCTTTCTTCTTTTATCACTTGGACCACAATTTCCTGGCCAACTTCCAGGACGTCCTGAATTGCGGCGCGATGGTGGTTCTTTTGCGAACGTGAGGTTTTGTGCTTGAAGTAGCTCGGATGGATATCGTTAATTTGCAAAAAACCGTTGCGTTGAGTGCCGATGTCGACAAAAGCGGCCTGAAGGCTGGGTTCAATCCGCGCAATCTTGGTTTTGTATATGTTTCCCTTGAGTTTTCGTCCTACGTTTGACTCAATCTCCAGCTCAACTAGCTCTTTATTGTCAACGATGGCGATTCGGATCTCTTCTTCATGAATCGCGTTGATGAGCATTTTACGGTCCATAAACCCACCCCTAATTTGGGAACCAAAAGGGCGAGATCTGAAAACGCACCGCGCCGACGAAAAAGCTCTACGTTCACCATGCTATGATTGATGGCCTTGTGCTTCATGCTTTCCAATGCCTTCTTAACCGCCCGCGCCCGCAGACGGACCGTCGATTAAGTTCTTTAAGCCCATTAAGACTTTCTAAGACTTTTGTGCCCATCTGATAACTGCGTATTCAAAATAGCAAACGTTAAACTCACGTCTTTTTACAGAATCTGTCCTAGGTTCAAAATCAAAAAATATTTATAAATCTTACAAACTATTACGGGTAAATCAGTCTTGATCCAAAGCAAGAATTATTTAAAAGGCCTTACGATTATAGATCAAAAATGTAGATCAAAAAGTAAGTGCAAATATAGCAAACCCGGTTTTAAATACTTCCAGCGGTGACAGTATATACCAGTAAGTAGGAAAAGAGAATGGTTACTGATAATTGCGCTGGTAACGCATTGTAATTCCGCAACTTAACACTTAAGTGGACGGATACGCATTCCCGTTTTACCGACACGAGTTACCATCGTCCTAACTGTTACTGATTACTTTCTTTGCCTTGAAGACTCGCCAGAAATGGGTCATAACGGACTTGTTGAATTTGGAATTAAGGTATGAGTGTTTATGGCTAGTCAGAGTAAGCCTACAGAGGGAGTTCCAGACCAGGCCGGTGGGGTGTTTTTAGTTGTGTACCGGGGTGGTGTAAGGGGACGTGAGTTCTTGATTCAAGAAGGGAACAACCTAGTGGGGAGGTGGGATCCGGATAGCGGAGCTTTTCCGGAGATAGACCTTGAAGCTGAGGATGAAGAGGCTAAAGTTTCACGCAAGCACGCGATTGTTGAGCGTAGAGGAGATCGTACTGTGGTCGAAGATTTGGGTAGCCTAAATGGCACCTACATTAATCGAGGAGCTCGTTTAAAACCCGGCTCTCAATATCCGCTCCATGTTGGAGATGAACTAATTATAGGTAAGACATTTCTGCGCGTTGAATCCAGATAGAGCGGCGTTTTTGTGGCTGCTTGCCCTTTTGATCACATTTAATATTGA
>JAAYZI010000150.1 GCA_012514925.1 Deltaproteobacteria bacterium
ATTGCACTAATAATGGACTGTAATTCCTAAACTTAATATTCATGTGAACGGATACTAGAGGTCGCGTGGGAGGAGAAATCTGTAGCCATTTCAAGTGATTGGCTGACAGCACGTTTATGGTCTTCGAAGGATGCGCTCAATTGGTAGGGGCTCCTTTATCCGGTGTTGATACATTTTGGGATCCCATACTTTTACTTTCTCCGGAGAAAGTAAAAGTGTAGTGGCGTGACTTCGCTGCAATTACCTTTTTGGGAGGAAACGAAGAATTCGTCACATAGCTTTTTACGCTGTAGTTTGCTTACTGGATAGATAAGACGAGGCAGAGCCATTACTCCTGCCAGGCAGCAATATTTGCCTGGGGTGTTAGGTGAAAAGAGCCTTGTGAAATTTAAGCCTTTGTATGTGTTAGATAAATCGATATTAAAAAGCAGGCTCGGTATTTGCACACACCTTAAACGGGGGTCTCTTTGGGCTGTAGCCCCTGGGCGGTAGTGCTGACTTTTTTCGCGTGAAAGGAGAATAACATGGCTCTTGTGAGTTTTTCCGGCCTGGCCTCGGGTATAGATTCTGACGCTTTGATTGAGGCTACCTCCGATGCTACCAGGGCCGGTAGGGTTGTCCCATATGAGAAACAAGTTGCGGAGCTGGAAGACACCAACACTTCCTTAGAAGAGCTAACCACCAAGCTTATTAGTTTACAAAGCACCATTCGCGGATTTGCCTCGATGAACGGCGGTCCCATCGCCAAGCAGGCCACCTCCAGTAATGAAAGCGTACTGGCGGCAACCGCCAGTAATGCTGCGATTAACAGCTCATACAATGTGACAGTAAACCAGATGGCAAGAAATGGGGTGTATTCGTTTTCTACATCAGACCAAGCCACCTATCCCTGGAACAGTTATTCCTCCGTGATAAACGGCGCCATTATTCCTGGAGCTCCCGCCGCTGATCGAACCGTTACAATCGACATTGGAAACGGCTCAGAAACCATCGATATTGTGCTCTCAAACACGACTACTCTCAGCAATTTCGTAAACGAATTTAATGCCACCGCAACTATGGCCACGGCCTCCATTATCAATCTTGGAAGCGCGAGCGCTCCCCAGTATCAAATTATGATCTCGAGCCATAATGAAGGAGTTGATGAGGGAATCATTAACGTGTCGAGAGGGTCAGAGCTGCAGTTAAAGCACCTGTTTGGAAGCGCGTCAGACCCAGACAGCTACTACGCTGAACAAGTAGCCCAGAATGCCGAATTTACGATAGAGGGCATTGACGGCACTATCACCCGCCAGAGCAACACCGTCAGCGATCTAATTACAGGAGTGACATTTCAGCTTAATTCCGTTTCGGCGACGGCAGTGAAGGTCACAGTTTCTACCGACGCCGATACGACTGCCGAGACGGTCCAAGGTTTTGTGGATGCCTATAATGAGATAATCGAGTACCTAGCTGAGAATAATCTGATTGAGCGCAAGGAAGAGAAAGGAAAGGTTACAATTGAGTTCTCTCCGTTAGCCAAAACGCGGGTGGATGACAGCATCCTTAGCGCTCTGCGTACCCAGATCGCTTCCACTAAGGCGGACAACCCTACGGCGGTTGCGATTTTTGCGGATTTGGGCATTACCACAGAGCGTAATGGTAATCTTAAATTCAACAGCGCTACTTTTAAAAAAGCGCTTGCCGATGAACCCGAGTCGGTGAAAGAGATCATGCAAAAATTCGCGGATGCTGTGTCTCTGACCGGGGGGACGATCGATCAGTTTGTGAGGTTCAACGGTTTAATTGATGTGACTATCACTGCTAATAAGACTAGTATCACCAACCTTAATGAGCGCATTGCACGTGCCGAAGAGCTTATCGCAAAACAGGCTGAAACCATGAAGAAGCGCTTCACAAATCTAGAGATGATTATGGGCCGAATGCAGAGCCAGCAGCAGAGTTTGATCTCAGTGCTTGGTTTGGATGGGAGGAACTAGCCCGGATATTCCGCTAGGTTTCGTTGTGAGTCGAGCCAGATTTCTGCAGAGAGAGAAACCTGGGGGAATATCCGGGTTAAGTTTGCAACAATGAATAGGCAACGCTGGGTTGCAGGTTGGCCTGAGCCAGGACTGCAGTGCCGGCTTGTTGCAGCACCTGCAGTCTGACCATGTTTGCTACTTCTTGGGCTATATCGGCATCTCTGATGCGGCTTTCAGCCGCCACAAAATTTTCGCGGGCAACGCTGAGGTAATCAATTGCTGTAGAGAGTCTGCTCTCAGCAGCGCCGAAAATGCCGCGTCGGGCAGTGATTGATCCAAGCGCGCTGTTTACTGCATCCAGCGCCAACTGCGAAGCCGTTTGGGCGGCCATATCGGTGTTCCCGGTGAGTGAATAAATGAGCTTGGAACTGTTGTTTGAGGCTAAGCCCACCGAGTTTAGGGTCCCTAGTACTGCTGCGATTGTAAAATTTGAACTGGTACTGCCGTCAAGGCCGACCTGTAGTGTGACACTGGCGCTGTTTGAAAGCAGCTTGAGATTGTTAAACTCGGTGGTTTTGGCGATTCTTTCAATTTCTGAACCAAGAGATTCGAATTCGCTTTGTAGCGCTGACCTTTGGGTGTTAGTGTAGACGCCATTAGCGCTTTGAGTCGCCAGTTCAGTCATTCTGGTTAGGGCGCTACCGATCTCGTCCAGGGCAGAGTCTGCAATATAGGCTAGCGAGAGTCCGTCGTTGGCATTTCGTATCGCCACGGTCGCGGTTCTTGAGTCTGCGCGCAGGGCGTCGGCCACTTGGATGTCAGCAGGGCCGTCTGCAGCTCGGTTCAGACGGAGTCCAGACGAGAGGCGCGCAAAGGTTTGAGATAGCTTGTTGGTATTTGATTGCAGGTTCCTTTGCGCTACCAGTGACGAACTATTACTTGCGTATGAAAGGGGCATCTAACAACTCCCTTTGGTACTTCCTGTTGACAAGAAATCCGCTTTCTTGCCTGCGATCCTTTCTGCGTTGTATGAAGTAACGGCAATTTTGCAAATTATTTTAGATTCTGCGCCTAAAAATATTCGCGCCTGGTAACATGAACGTTAGGTTGGGGGTAACCGTTGTAATTATAGGGGGAAAAATGAGCAGTTACTGCACAACGGCGCTTTGCGCGGGGGCAGGGCCGGATTTGGCGGCGGCTTCGCGGCGTTTACGCTCTTCTTCTTTCTTTAAGCGGGTATAATCCAGGTAGTGCAGGTTAGCCTGGATATTGTCAGTGTTACTATATACATACGCCAGGAAGAACTCTGTTATGGTGGCTTTCCGGTTCGCCAACTCTTCTGCCAGACGTAGCACCAAAGCGGTGCGGTGCTGATTCTCTTTTTCAAAAGCTTCCCACCATTTTCGGGCGCTGCCGGTGGTGTTGTCCCAGTCAAGTGCTTTGCGGGTTTCTTCGAGCTTGGCCATGATCTGCTCGTCGCTCCAACCTTTGGTATTGGAGATTCCAGGAGGCAGGCCGGTAGCCTGCGCCGCATTCCCACCTCCGGCAGGCGGGGGTGTCAGAGGGGCTTCTTTGTATTCAATTGGCTTGTCACGAAGTTTAAGCTCGTCGTCTTTGTTATCGAATTCTTCGATGCGTTTCTTCATGATCGGTATTTGGTAGAATGGGGTGAGATAACCCTGAAAGGGCGGCGTCTCGGGTAGGAAGAAAGTACAACGGTTATCAACCGGTCGGCCGATTTCATCGGGTGTCAGCACTGCGCGTTGCTGTACCTGCTCTTGCGTGCTGACGTTCTTACTTGCAAACCACTCGACAATTTTGCGGTTGCTGCCTTTGGAGGAGGTGCTAAAACGGATTGTCATCTGGCCAGATTCTTTTGAAGCCCACTCCGCATCTTGAATGTCTAAGGTCGGCATCATGATCTTGGTGCTAAATCCCGCTAGCACCGAGTCAGCGTCATTGCCATAGTTTGCCTTTACCTGAGCGATGGATTGAATCGCGCCAACAATACTGACGTTACGTGAGCGTAAAGTGTTAAGCTTTACATGGATGTCCGGCAAACGTCCTAGCGCGGATGCGAACTCGTCGATCACCAAGCTGACGGGGCGGGGTAAGCGCGTGCCAGGACAGTTTTCGGCGCGTTTAGTCAGGAAGCGCAAAAGTTCGATCACAATCACGTTCGCCATGGGGCGTAGCATCTCGAGCTCTGATTCACGAAACTCCACGATAAACAGAGTGGGCTTGTTGACTAAGTCCTCGATGTCTAGCTCATCTTTGGCGGTGGTTGCGCGCACGGCCGTGACGTCCCAGGCGCTAAGGCGCATGCCGAGTTCCGACATGATGGTGTCGGCGTTTTGCGATTCAGAACGTGCCAATTCAACAAAAGTGCGAGAAGTGCGGTAGGCCGCGGGGTGCTGTTCCAGCCAATCGCAAAGCGACTTCATGCCGGATTGCACCAGCTCATGAATGCGGGGCATGGAGAGGGTTTCCTGCGGATCCTTGAGCAAGCCCACCATTATGGCGTTGAGCAGCATTAAGGCGTTGTTGCGGAAAAAGGGGCTGTCTGCCTTGGCGGACGGGTTGTCCGTGGCCATTATAATCGTGTTGGCAATCAGCTTTGCGTCGGTATCATCCTCGATTTTAGAGAGGATGTTCCAGCTCATGCTACGAACGGTATCGAGTGGATTAAAGAGCAGGATCTGCTTCTCTGGGTTATACTTGCGCGTCATCTGCGCAAGCATTCTCCACATTTCGGGTTTGGAGTCGATCACGATTGTCGACCTGGTGCTGCATAAACAGTCGTTATAAAGAATTGGTAAAATCAGCTTGGTTGTTTTTCCACTACCAGTCTTGGCGATCGCTAAGATATGGCGGTTACGCTCTCCGTTTGGGAATACGAGGTCTGCGCTCTTAAAGGCTACGCCTTCACTGCCCTTAACCTCGGTGATGTAGAGCTTAGTGTCGCCCGGCCGCCCGCTGCTTCTGGTCCAACGCGCAATTTGCTCGGTACTGGCAAGGTCCCCCGAGCCAAGCTCATTTGTTTCTGAGCGCTGTGGTCGATTGGTTTCGGTTTGTATCACGGATTTTATGGAAAGATCACCCCATATTACACCGGTTTTCTTGTACTCCTGCCAGCTGTGCCACGCCACAAGTCCGAGATACATCACGATAAATACAAAGAAGGCTTCTTCATGAGTGTGGCGATAGTTGTAAGGGGCTACGAAGATCGAGAAGATCGGTTCCATCAGCCAATTATAGAGTTTGCCAAACGGCTGCACATACGGCCCGGGAGTGTTCAGAATCTCAAGGGCGCGATCAATCTGCATGATGACGTAGCTGCTACGGAAGAAGTGCAGCATCTCAATGATTAATAGTGTCAGCCCAGTTAAGCCAGGAAAAATAGCTCTACCACCTTTGGTCCACTGTACAATCAGAAGGCCCACTCCAAGCAGCACGAGCGGTAAGCCGTAAAGACTTGGCAGTCCAAAGTATGCTGCCAAAAGCTCCAGAAAAAGTTTTTCAAAATATTGAATCATCTCGTCCCAGCGATGCCCCTTGACCCAAGGTCTTTAGCTACACGAAATTCCCTTCACGCCCGCAGAACTTTTGTCCGCAAAAAATCTTTGTCCGCAAAAAATAGCGTCGACAAAGACCTCCTCCCTGATGGTGGAAACCAAGTGGCCTAACTGTCAACAGAATCTTATCATAAGATCGACCACTTATGTTTCACTATCTATTATAGCTTGCAGAAGAATTCAGGTAGCATAATGCACACAATCCCTAAAATCGAGCAACTTCAATGAGATCCAGACTCGGGCTTGTCCGTACTTTCCTTAAGTTTCCAGGTTTGGGAGCTTGACGGCAGGTGTGCTATTACCATGCCCTATGAGAATTGCAATTTTAGGGACGCGTGGGATTCCAGCCCGTTATGGCGGTTTTGAAACTTTTGCTGAAGAGCTTTCCACTAGGTTGGCGGCCCAAGGGCATGAAGTAGTGGTGTACGGCAGACGCCGTTTCTTTTGCGGCCGTGAGGCCACGCCAATTCACTATCGTGGCGTAACTGTGCGTAGGTTGCCGACGATCATGCACAAGTACTTCGAGACCCCGCTGCATGCGCTGATCAGCTTTCTGGACCTTTGGCGGCACAGGGTGGATGTCGTGTTGCTATGTAATGCGGCCAATAGCCCCTTTGCTTGGATCGGCCGTTTGCGCGGGATTCCGGTGTTAATCAATGTGGATGGTATAGAGCGTCGCAGAGCTAAGTGGAACATTGTGGGAAGGCTTTGGTACCGCTTAGGGGAACTCTGCTCGGTTTGGTTTGCTAGCGCGGTGGTGGCGGATGCCCGCACGATTGCTAAGTATTATCTGGAGACTTTTAGATGCAAGGCTCGGGTGATTGCTTACGGCGCGGCACCCCGGATAGCTCCAGCTGGTGAAACGTTGGCTAAGTTTGGGCTGAAAAAAGATGGATATATACTGTATGTCAGCCGTCTGGAGCCGGAGAATAACGCGCTTGGTGTGATTCAAGCCTATGACCGTCTGAACACTACTGTGCCGCTGGTAGTAGTCGGGGATGCTCCGTACGCTAAGGAGTACATTTCCCAGTTGCAACGCGTTGCTGGAAAGGGGGTTATCTTTACCGGGTATCAGTTCGGGCTGAGCTATTGGGAGCTGTGCAGTAACTGCTATATGTACATCCAGGCGACAGAAGTGGGGGGTACTCATCCTGCTCTGATTGAGAACATGGCGTGCGGTAATTGCATTGTGGCCAATGCGGTGCCGGAGCACTTGGAGGTGTTGGCTGAGTGCGGAGTGTATTATTATCGCAATGATTTCGGGCACCTCAGTCGGCAGTTGGAGTTGCTGCTTAACGATCCTGCGCGTGTTAACGGCTTTCGCCAGAAGGCCCGGGTCCGGGCACAAGCGCTTTATTGCTGGGAGGGGGTGTGCGAGCGCTACCAGGAGCTTTTTAAGGAGGTTAGCCAAAGGTAGCATAGACACTTTTTTATATGGTAGCTTAGACCGGTGGCGTC
Organism: Deltaproteobacteria bacterium; assembly: GCA_012514925.1. Classification (GTDB taxonomy): domain Bacteria; phylum Bdellovibrionota_C; class UBA2361; order UBA2361; family JAAYZI01; genus JAAYZI01. The sequence continues at coordinate 6,995 of JAAYZI010000150.1, forward strand.
AGCCGGCTTCCCAAAGAGCCTTTTTTTTGGAGAACAGGAAGTATGCAAGGAATTTCAGCAGTAATCCCTATTTACAATGAAGAAGAGAACGTGGGGCCCATGTATCATGAGCTCACTCAGGTGCTTTCCCAGATGGATCGTCCATATGAGTTGTTGTTTGTGGATGATGGCTCCAGTGATGAAACAGTCCCGACGTTGTTGCGGGAGGCTGGGCAGGATCCGCATCTTAGGGTGATCCAGTTCCGCCGCAATTTTGGGCAGACCGCGGCGATGGCGGCCGGGTTGGAGCATTCCCGCTATGATATCGTGGTAACTCTGGATGGCGATCTGCAGAACGATCCTGCTGAGATCCCGCGCTTAGTGGCCAAGCTGGAAGAGGGCTATGATTTGGTGGCGGGCTGGAGAAAAAATCGTCAGGATAAGTTTATCAGCCGCCGCTTGCCGAGCATGATCGCTAATTGGATTATATCGAAATCGACCAAGGTGCAGCTGCACGATTATGGTTGTAGTTTAAAGGCCATGACAGGGGAGGTGGCGCGTGGCATCAACCTTTACGGAGAAATGCACAGGTTCATTCCTGCGTTGGCTGACGAGATGGGAGCGCGTATCGTGGAAGTGCCGGTAAACCATCGCGCCCGCCGCTTCGGACGTTCAAAATATGGAATCTCGCGCACTATTAGAGTGGTTTTGGACCTGATTACCGTTAAGTTCCTACTGGGCTACTCGAAGCGGCCGATTCATTTCTTCGGCACACTCGGGGTGGGGGTGGGCGGCCTAGGCGGATTGATTCTCGCTTACCTGGCTTTTGACCGTCTGGTTCTGCACAATCCAATCGGCAACCGCCCCATGCTTACGCTTGGGTTTATGATGGTGTTGGTGGGTCTTCAGTTCTTGGTGTTTGGTTTGCTGGGCGAAGTTTTGGCTAGGACCTACTATGAGTCCCAGCGCAAGCGCACCTACTGTGTGCGGCGTTATTTTGAATTTTCATCAGAGCCATCGAAGGAGCCGGGGCTGCGTCCGGTAAAGGGTGCTGTCGGTGATCTCTGACAGGGCGTTTGGAGTGAAGTTCAAAGCCAAGAGGAAGAGACCTCTTCTTAAAGTTATTTTGGATGCTCGAAAAATCTTCGACGGTGGCATCGGCCGCTATACACAGAATTTGGCGGAGGGTTTGGCGGCGCGAAGCGATGTGTCGCTGACATTGATTGTTCCACCGGGTTTTTCGGGGAGCAAGAGCGAGGAGTGGCAATGGCTCTCGGCTGTAAATCTAATAGAGGATCCGGCCCGGCCTTATTCACTGGATGAACTGTTTGGGATGCCGCGCCGTCTGAATTTTTCTAAGTTCGACGTATATCATGTGCCGCACTACACCTTGCCTTATGGTGTGTCCATTCCGGCGGTGATTACTGTGCATGACTTGACACACATCACACACCCTCAGCGTTGGTACTATCCTGCAGTGGCGACTTTTTTGGTCCGCTCTGGAGTTTCGCGCGCAAGACGGGTGCTAACGGTAAGTCAAGCTTCGAGGGAAGGGTTGGCGATGCTGCTGCGCAAGCATCCACGCGAGCTTGCCAAGGTGAGAGTTGTGCCTAATGCGATTCATCCTTTTTTTCTGAGCGCTTGTGAACCACAGCCGTTCTTAAGGGATCGTTTTCAGATAGAGGCACCGTATTTGCTGGCGGTTTGTTCCATGAATAAGCCGCATAAAGGGGTGCCGGATTTAATCTCTGCTTTTACGGCCGTAAAGGAGCGCCTCTTTGCGGATAAACAGTTTAGCAAGTTGCGCCTGGTTCTAGTTGGCAAGGGCGTTGAAGAGCTTGCCAAAAGGCGGGCCGATCAAACACAGGGTGATATTGTAGCGGTCGGCACCGTAACAGGAAATGAGCTTTTAAATTTATACGCAGGCGCGGAGGCTTTGGTTGTGCCATCCCTGGCGGAAGGGTTTTTTGTACCGGTGCTGGAGGCTCGGGCGCAGGGATTGAACGTAATCTCCCGTCCTATTCCCGCAGTTAAGGAGCTTTTATGTGAGCAGGATCTGGTGGCTAGGGATTTTAGCGTAGAGGCGCTTGAGGAAGCCATCTTGTGTTTTTTTAAGAGAGGCAGAATTCCGTTTCAGGTTAAAGAAGTGTTGCGCCCATACTTACAGGAGCGTGTGGTGGAGCAGGCCTGCAAGGTCTACCTTGAGGCTTGCATGGCAGAGGAGTAAATAACGATGCGAGTAGCGTTGGTACACGATTGGCTGACTGGATGGCGAGGTGGCGAGAAGTGCCTGCAAGCCTTTCTGCAGATCTATCCCGAAGCCGATATATACACCTTGCTGCATTTGCCTGGTACTACCACGGCGCAGATCGACGCGCGCGTGAAAGGCTGCTCTGTTTTGCAGCGTCTCCCCTTTGCGAAGCGGCACTACCGTGCCTTCCTGCCGCTATACCCTTGGGCGGCACGATCACTTAAATTGGAGGGCTATGATCTGGTGGTTTCTCTAAGTCACGCCGCTGCAAAGAATGTGAGAGTGCCGGCTGGTAGCGCTCATATCAGCTACTGTTTTACGCCGATGCGCTACATCTGGGATCAGGCTCCTCAGTATTTTGGAGCGGGGCTTTCTTTAGCGTGGCCTCTGGTTAAGGCGTTACGGATATGGGACCGGGCTGGGTCTGGTGGGGTAGGTGAGTTCGTGGCGATTAGCCGTTTTGTGGGGGCGCGTATTCGTTGCTTCTATGGGCGTAAGGCAACTGTAATCTACCCGCCTGTAGACACCTCCTGGATCAAAAGCGCCCAGCCGGGGAAGGAGGGTGAAGCCTTCCTGTATGCTGGGGCGTTGGTTCCTTACAAACGGGTAGATCTAGTGGTAGAGGCTTTTAATCGTATAGGTGCGCCGCTTTGGATCGTAGGGCAGGGACCGCTTTATAAACAACTGCGAAAAAGTGCGCGTCAGAACATCGTTTTTCAAGGCTACGTGGCTGATGCTGATCTCTCAGAGGCCTACCGGCGTTGCCGCGCGCTTGTGTTTCCGGTTACAGAGGATTTCGGCATGGTGCCGGTAGAGTGCATGGCGGCCGGCCGACCGGTGATCGCCTTGGACCATGGCGGGGCCCGTGAAACCGTAAAAGGCTTAAGATTCTGGGAAAACGGCCGGTCAACGCGAGATTTGCTTGCTGTCGGTGAAGCTAGTGGGGTATTTATACAGAATCGCGGCGGTGGGGGGCAGTTAGAGGCGCTCATGTCGGCGATCTCCTGTTTTATCAAAAACGAGGGGTCCTTTTCCCGTGAGGTCTGTGCCAGGCAGGCAGCGCTTTTTGCGCCGCAGCGGTTTTTGTCAGAGTGGCGGAGTTTGACAGGGCGTCTAGGTTTGGCCCCTGAAAGTTGTGGTGTTTCTAAGGCATAGCGGCGGTCATGCTTAAGAAAAGGCGGCAGATTTTTGAACTGCTCTTTATGGCGTCTGATTTGCTGGTGGTCTCCGCCTCGTGGATGTTGGCCTATTGGCTGCGTTTTGAGACCGATCTGGTGCCGGCCGACAAGGGCATTCCAAATTTCAGCCACTACCTTACGATGCTGCTTTTTATCTGGCTGATTTGGGCGTTTGTTTTCCGTCGCATGGGGTTGTACCGCCCGATGCGCGGAGTTAGGCGTGTGCGGGAGCATTGGTTGCTACTTAACGCCAATCTTACGGCTGTGGTGTTGCTCATCGCGGTGACCTATCTTTTCCGTGAAAAGAGCGTTCCGTTCTCACGTTTGGTGTTCATCTACTTTGGAGTGCTGGCCACTCTTTCTACGATGGCCCAGCGTTCGCTCTTGCGATTTCTGCTTAGAGAGGTGAGACGCCGTGGTTATAACCTCAGATATTTGTTGATTGTGGGGGCGGGACAGGTGGCGGGGGATATCGCTTCGCGCGTGCGGCTGCACCGGGAAGTTGGTATGCAGCTAATTGGGTGTCTTTCTAAGGACGGCTGTGAAGAACGCGGTCCGCGCGGTTTGCCGGTGGTCGGCCGGTATAACGATTTGCGGCATTTGGTTTCGACCATGGATATCGATCAGGTAGTGGTGGCCTTGCCGCTAGAGGACAATGAGTGGCTGCCTGAGATTATGAGTCAGCTTAAAGATTCTCTTGTAGATGTTAAGATCGTGCCGGATCTTTACCGCTTCGTCAGTTTGGGTGGCTCGATTGAAGAATTTGAAGGACTACCGGTAATCAGCGTACAAGAGACGCCTTTGAACGGCATTAATCTCTTTGCCAAGCGTGTGGTGGATGTCGTGCTAGCCAGTTTGGCCCTGATCGTGTGCGCTCCGTTAATGTTGATAATCGCGCTTTTGATCAAGTTGACTTCGCGTGGGCCTGTGCTTTACCGCCAGGAGCGGGTGAGTTTTGACGGCACGGCCTTTAAAATTATTAAATTCCGGACCATGTCGACAGACGCTGAACAGAGTGGGCCGGGGTGGACCAAGCCGGGAGATAGTCGTGTCACCCGTCTGGGACGATTCTTGCGCTCTTCCAGCCTGGATGAACTTCCGCAATTTTTTAATGTGCTAAGCGGTGAAATGTCGATTGTGGGTCCTCGCCCGGAGCGTCCAGTTTTTATAGAAGAGTTTAGGAAGCGGATCCCGCGTTATTACCTGCGCCATAAGGTGCCTGCTGGCATGACGGGCTGGGCACAGGTAAATGGCTGGCGTGGGGATTCCTCTATCGACAAGCGTATCGAGTGCGACCTCTATTACATCGAGAATTGGACCCTATTCTTGGATCTTAAGATTCTCTTACTCACCGTGTTTAGAGGGTTTCGTAACCGTAACGCTTACTAATGTGGATGGATTTTGAACTCCGCCCCAAGGCTGGATCTGAGAATAGGTCTGGTATATAACCTAGACGGTTAGGGAAAGGGCCGCGGCTCATTTCCATTAATCGTCTTTTCTCATCAGTGAAGCCACTAGAGTGAGAAGAGGTGAACATGGTTTTCTTCTTCTAATGGGGATTTAATGGATATTGCTATTGTAGGCACGGGGTACGTCGGGTTGGTGGCCGGCGCATGTTTTGCTGAAACTGGTAACGATGTAATTTGTGTCGATATCGATCAGAAAAAAGTAGAGATGTTAAGCCAGGGAGGCATCCCGATTTATGAACCGGGCTTGGAAGATATCGTTAAGCGCAATTTAAAAAATAAGCGTTTAAGCTTCACTACTTCGCTGCAAGAAGCTGTGCAAAAGTCGGATGTAATTTTCATCGCAGTGGGCACCCCTCAAGATGAAGACGGAGCGGCGGATTTAAGCCATGTTTTAGCGGCGGCGGAGAGTATAGGTCGCAGCATGAACGGGCCCAAAATAGTTGTGGATAAATCCACAGTACCGATCGGTACGGCCTTCAAGGTGCGCCGCACTATTATGGAGCAGACTCAGCACCCAGTTGAGGTCGTTAGCAACCCTGAATTTTTGAAGGAAGGTGCGGCCATCGATGATTTTATGAAACCGGATCGGGTGGTGGTAGGAGTTTCCAGTGAAGCTGCCGCCAAGGTGATGCGTGAGCTTTATGCTCCTTTTGTGCGCACCAATAACCCGATCTTGGTCATGGATGTACCTTCCGCAGAGATGACCAAATACGCCGCCAATGCGATGCTGGCCACGCGTATCTCGTTCGTAAACGAAATCGCCAATTTGTGCGAAAAAGTCGGCGCTGACATCAACTCAGTGCGGATTGGAATTGGGACTGATACGCGCATTGGCATGAGCTTTCTATTTCCTGGGGTGGGTTACGGTGGTTCCTGCTTCCCCAAGGATGTTCAGGCTTTGATCCGAACAGGGATGGATTACGGCATCGATATGAAGATCGCCAGGGTAGTGGAAGAGGTGAATGAAAAGCAAAAAACAGTGATGGTGCAGAAGGTGATCAAGCATTTCGGAAGGGACAGTATTTACGGCTGCACCTTTGCGATGTGGGGTTTGGCCTTTAAGCCCAAGACCGACGATGTGCGTGAAGCACCGGCGCAGGTGATTTGCCGTGAGCTCATAAAGTTAGGGGCTAAGCTGCAGGTGTTTGACCCGGAAGCGACTCAGACATTTAGGAAGGCTTTTGGCGAGAGTTCTAAACTCAAATATTGCGAGAGCGAGTACGACGCCTTGGATCAAGCGGATGCTCTTTTGATTTGTACGGAGTGGAATCAGTTTAGAACTCCCAATTTCGGCCGCATAAAAAAGCTTTTAAAGAATGCGGTTATCTTTGATGGAAGAAATATTTTTAATCCGGCTGAGATGGAAGCTGGAGGGTTCGTCTATTATTCAATCGGCCGCGCGGCAGTCGGCGTGCCGTCAGTAGATTAAGGAAAGGGTAGGTAGCAGATGGCAAGGGTGGTGGTTACTGGTGGTGCGGGTTTCATTGGCTCACATCTTTGTGATGCGCTGATGGCGCAGGGCCATGAGGTCATTTGTGTTGACAACCTTTATACCGGCAGCAAGAGGAATTTTGAGGCTCATCGCCAAAACGCGCGTTTCGAGTTTATTCGCCACGATGTGACGCAGCCGCTGATGTTAGAGGCGGATGAGATCTACCATCTCGCCTGCCCGGCATCTCCGGTGCACTACCAGTTTAATCCGGTCAAAACCGTAAAGACAAATGTGATTGGTACGATTAATATGCTGGGCGTGGCCAAGCGAGTGCGTGCGCGCCTGCTCTTGGCCTCGACTTCGGAAGTCTATGGAGATCCGCTGCAGCACCCCCAAAAGGAGGAGTATTGGGGGAATGTTAACCCGATTGGCCCGCGCAGCTGTTACGATGAAGGCAAGCGCATCGCCGAGACTCTGACCGTGAACTACCATTTGCAGCACCGTCTTAACACTAAGATCATACGCATCTTTAATACTTACGGCCCGCGCATGCTTTTTAATGACGGGCGTGTGGTATCTAATTTCATTGTACAGGCGTTGCGCGGAGAGGATATTACCCTGTACGGTGATGGTACGCAGACCAGGTCTTTCTGTTATGTTTCGGACATGGTCAGCGGCATAATGGCCGCCATGGTGAAGAAGGATTTTTACGGTCCGGTCAATTTGGGCAATCCCAATGAGCTCTCGATTGCTGAGCTGGCGGAGTTAGTGTTGGAATTGACGGGTTCGGGATCTAAGTTGGTGTTTCGCAAGCTGCCGGCGGATGACCCCACCAGGCGGCGGCCCGACTGCACTTTAGCCGAGCAGGAGCTGGGTTGGACTCCTAAGGTTGATTTGAGGGAGGGTTTGAAGAAGACTATTGCTGACTTTGAAGCGCGTTTAAAGGGCGGAGAGAAATGTCCAAAATAGTGGTCAGCGGTGGAGCCGGTTTCATCGGCTCGCATATCGTAGAAGATCTGTTAAGCCGCAAGCATGAAGTGTTGGTGGTTGATAATCTATCCACAGGTTCTCGCCAAAACCTGCCTAGTGGTTGCAGTTTTGAAGAGATTGATATCCGTTCCAAGGATCTCGGTGTTGTTTTAGAAAAGTTTGGGTGTGAGCTGCTGGTGCATACCGCCGCCCAGATTTC
>JAAYZI010000151.1 GCA_012514925.1 Deltaproteobacteria bacterium
ATAAAAGCCCAGGTTAGCAAAGCCTTTCTGGTGATGGCTGACGGTGACTGGCAGTGGCGCGGAGTTTTCACTTTCTCCAGAGAAAGTGAAATTCGCATGAACGGTTACGGTAAATGGTGCAATGATGCAATTACATAGTGATTACACATGATTAAAAATGGTACAGTATCCGTTCACATGAATATTAAGTTTAGGGATTACAATCTGTTACCAGTGCGATTATCATGAAAAAAAAGATTATACCTAACCTTCTAAGGCACCCACGAAACAGCTTAAAACTTGACTAAGATTGTCAAAATAATAGAATGCCAACGAAACGTTGTTTCTTAACCTGGTGGTGTATCTGGGTTAACAATGTCGTCTATGGAAACAGCGTTACTTTATTTGACCGTGCAACCAAGGGGGTAACGATGGGTATTATTCACAGAAATCGCTGGTTTCATCCTGGCGTTTCATCATCCAAAATAAGCAAGAAAGCTTTTTGTGTAGTTTTACTTGGCGCGCTAGTACTGGCTTCCTCTTTTGCAGGCGCGCAAGAGGTTACGTTTCCGGGCGCACCTGGGACTGTTTATAGCTCACAACTCGTAGATTTGGTGAAGCAGACAGCCGCCAGAAAGGGTCTTCCATATACATTTTCTTCTAGTTCACCCGCCTCGTTTCTTCGTTCCACAGGCGCAAGCGGCAGTGGGAACAGATGGACGAACGATGGGGTCGAAGATCTTGTGACTCTTCGGGCCATCTGTAAGATAATGGGGTACAAGCGTTACGTGCGCAGCACCTGTCTGGATGCCGAAAGGTCCGGCAACTACCCCAACGGTAAATGTAACTATCATACGCCGCATAACAACAGTTTGTTACGTTTAGGCAGTGTAGGTGGTAATTTTTATGCAGAGACGGCAGTGCCGAAGTACGGCAAGACTTGGGTTGCCACCATCACATGCGCAGACCCCATTACGCAGTGCAACGACGGGGTGGATAACGATAGAGACAGTTTAATCGACGCGCAGGATCCGGGCTGTTGGGACGACATCAAAAACCCGGCAACCTACAATCCTAAGTTAAACAATGAAGGGCGCGCCACCAGCGAGTGCCAAGACAGAATCGACAATGATGGAGACGGATTGATCGACGCCAAGGATCCGGGCTGTTGGGACGACATCAAAAACCCAGCGACCTACAATCCTAAGCTGAACGACGAAGGCCGCGCCACCAGCGAGTGCCAAGACAGAATCGACAATGATAGAGACGGATTGATCGACGCCAAAGATCCGGGCTGCTGGGACGACATGCAGAATCCGGCCACCTACAATCCAAAGCTGAATGATGAATCCCGCGCTACGGTCGGCGCCTGCAATGACGGCATTGATAACGACGGCGACGGCTACATCGATTACGACGATAAGGGTTGTATCGAGTCCGGAGGAAAGAGTGAGTGCCACAGCAGCTTGACGGAGTGCGACAACTGCATCGATGATGATCGAGATGGTAAGATTGATTCGGCTGATGAGTGTTGCACAGTGCCGTGGGGCCTCTCGGAGAGCGATTGTGACGTGGTTGCTTCGCAGTGTAACGACGGCATTGACAATGACCATGACGGCCATATTGATTCGGCTGATTTGGGCTGCAAGGTCTCGGGTGGTAAGAGCGAGTGCCACAGCAGCCTGACAGAGTGCGACAACTGCATCGATGACGACGGTGATGGCCTTATCGACATGCAGGATCCATGCTGCAGGTATCCGTGGGATACCTCCGAGAGCGTGTGTGATGATGTGCCAGGGCCGTGCAGTGACAGGAAGGACAACGATGGAGATGGTTACTGCGACTATGCGGACCTAGGTTGCAAGGTCTCTGGAGGTAAGAGCGAGTGCCACATCAGCCTCACTCAGTGCGATAACTGCATCGACGACGATGGCGATGGCCTTATTGATATGCAGGATCCAGGCTGCATGTTCCCGTGGGATGTTTCGGAAGGGTGCAGCACGAACGCCGCTAAGGCTGCGACATGCTACGCCGGACAAGCCAGGGATAATACGGACTTGGTTGAAAACATGCAGGCTCAAGCAGGGGAGCTGCAGAGTCAAGCGGATTTCGCCAAGACATCAGCTGCTTTACGTCGCGCTACTAAAGTGGCTTTAGCGGCGCAAGATGCCGCTGAAGAAGCCCGCGCTAAGGCTAAAAATTCTGGGGATTGTGGCCGCATTATTAGTGCCGCCCAGAAGTATACCGCCAAGATGGCGCGTCTTCATAAGGTAGTGAAGCGAGCCAAACGTGCCGCGCGGAGAGCTGGAACGATTGGGCGTAAGGATCTGAGGGAGGCGCTCCAAGATGCCAAACGCGTCCAACGCCGCGTTCCTAAGATGACTGGCGTCCTTTTGGATGGTAATAAGTGCAAGTAAGGGCGTGTTGTAAATAGAACATGCTTAATTAAAGGGCGGCTGCCGAAGGGTAGCCGCCCTTTTTTTGTTGATGCTAGTACGGCCTGTACCAATTTTAGTTGAGAATGGTTACACTGCCTGGTGAGGTATCCGGGTTAGCCGCTTAACACTGTTTTTAGGAGAAAGGTCATGAGCGTTAGAGAGATAGCCCCTCGGATTTGGGCGGTGGGTGTTAATCACCCGGAGCGTAAAACTTTTGACGCCTTAGTTCCTCTTCCGTACGGCACCTCTTATAATTCTTATCTAGTGCAGGGAAGTGAGGCTACGGCCCTGATTGACAGTGTGGATCCCGAAAAATTCGGAGATCTTCTTGGCAATCTTGAAGAGGTTGGCATACCGAAATTAGATTATATCGTTGCCAATCATGCTGAGCAAGATCACTCTGGCTCAATCCCAGAGCTTTTAAAGCGCAATACACAAGCAAAAGTACTTACGAATCAACGCTGCGCTGCTTTTCTGGGTGACTTGTTGCATATTCCGGCTGAACGCATACACGTTGTTAAAGACGAGGAAGAGGTGGACCTAGGTGGCAAGATTCTTAAGTTCATCCCAGCCGCCTGGGCGCATTGGCCGGAAACCATGTTCACCTGGGAGCCTTCAAGCCGTATTCTTTTTAGCTGTGATTTCATGGGGGCACATCTCCCGACAGCCCAGAGTTTTAGTTCTGAGGAGCCCCGTACAGGAAGCGAGCTGCGCAGCTATTATGCTACGATTATGATGCCGTATGCCAGGCAGATTTCCAAACACCTGGATGTTTTTGATAAATATTCAGTAGCGCTTGTGGCCCCTAGTCATGGACCGATGCATGACAAGCCCGAAGAGCCGTTATCACTGTATCGCCGCTGGTTGGGTGAGGAACTTTCTAAAGACGTAGTGGTGATTTATGTATCAATGCATGGAAGCAGCGAAGTTCTAGCCCATGCACTCGTCAAAAAATTAAGTGACCTGGGAGTAAAGGTACACCTTTTTAATTTGTGCCAAGATGGGTTAGGTGAAATTGCAGCGGCACTTTTGGAGTCGCCGACTTTGATATGTGTTTCGCCGGTGGTATTAGGGGGATTACACCCTGTAATGATCGGAGCGTTAACCACGATTAACTTGCTTAAGCCTCCAACAAAGATGGTAGGATGCTTACTTTCGTACGGATGGGGTCCAAGGGGGGTGGAACAGGTAAAAGCCTTACTGGGAAATCTAAAGGCTGATTTTTTAGATCCTATACTTGTGAAAGGCTTGCCCCGTTTAGAAGACCTTGCGCAGTTAGATGGCTTGGTAGCGCAGATAAAACAAGCTTGTGCGGCGGTATCACAGTGAATCCGTGAGTTGGAATTATTGTCCCGGACCTTTCATCTAGCCCAACATGAAGGACTCAAATTAGGTATTCCCTTTAGTCGCGGCGCGGTCTATTGTCTCTAGATTATATAATATTTTTGATGGGATAATTCAGGTGCCTCATCACAGCAAAGTAAGCCAAGAACCTAGTATCTCAGTAGTAATTAATACCTATAACCGCGCTTCCACTATCGGTGCCACTTTAAATTCGTTTCGCTTTTTAAATTACAGCAACTTTGAAGTCATCGTGGTAAACGGCCCTTCTACGGATGGAACCGATCAGGTGCTCGAGGGTTTTCGAGGTCAAATTCGGGTTGAGCGCTGCCCCGAGACAAACCTCTCCATGTCCCGAAACATAGGCATCCGCGCGGCTGCTGGAGACATTGTGGTCTTTATTGATGATGACGGCATCCCGGAACCGGAGTGGCTTTCGCGGTTGGCGCCTGCCTATGAATCTGCAGAGGTCGGCGGCGCGGGTGGATTTGTGTTCAATCATACCGGCGTGGCTTGGCAAGGGCAGTACATGACATCAGATCGTTTTGGCCATTCTGAGTCATCAGCCACTTTGCCACAGTCACATCAAAGTGCTGCACCCGGAGCGGAATTTTTCCCAAGCCTGATTGGAGTCAATTCATCCTTTCGTCGCAAGGCGCTTTTTGAGATCGGGGGGTTCGATGAATTCTTCATCTATTTTTTAGATGAAACCGACGTCTGCTTGCGCTTATTTGACCGTGGTTACAAGGTCGTAGTTGTGCCTGAAGCCTATGTGCACCATAAGGGAGCGCCCAGTGTAGTAAGGAATTATTTTATGTTCGGGCGCAGCCTAACTTACTTCGCTTTTGTCAGTAATCCGCGCCTTACTCCGGATCAGATCATGCCGAGAGTACAGCACGGTTTGGATCGCTTCCGCGCGATGATCTCTCAGGCTCACCAGCATAAGCTGATTAATGACGAGCAGAAGCAGGCTATGTTGGGGCAGCTTGAAACGGGGCACCAGCAAGCCTTGGCTCATCTAGGATCGGGTCAACCTAGGATGTTCATGGACAGTTCTGTGGTTCCAGCAGAGTCGGAGAAGTTCAAAAAATTTCCGACTCTTAAAACAAGACCCGGCCAGATGGTGATCTGCTTGCTTTCGGTGCAGTTCCCCCCAGGTCCGGTCGGTGGAATAGGGCGTTGGACCTATGAAATGGCGCAGGGGCTTAGCGCGCTCGGCCATGATGTGCATGTAATTACCCGTACCCAGGAGCCAGCCTCAGTAAACTTCGAGGATGGGGTGTGGGTGCACCGCCTGCCGCCTTCCCAGACGGATGCGCCTGCTCCGATTCAGGTGCCACCTTGGATTTGGGCTTGGGCGCACGCTGCGCATCAAGAGGTAAAACGCATAGGCGGCCACCACCGCGTCGACATTGTTGTGGCGCCTCTTTACGATCTTGAAGGGCTGGCATGCGTGTTAGACCCTGAGCTAAAGACGGTGACCACGTTGCAGACTACCTTCAAAACCATGACAGAGAGTCATCCGGAGTGGCAGCATGACGCCAATTTTTGGAACGGTGTGGTTTTGCCGATGATCGCAGGAGAACGTTTCATACTCTCATGCAGCAAGCAGATATTATCAATCAGCTCTGCCATATCGGAGACTGTTAGGGCGGGTTATGACCTTGATATTCCGTCTGAGCGTATTGAGCTGGTGCCAATCGGCATCCGCGATCAAACTCCAAGCTTCCCTTCTCGCGCCACCTCTGGCGGTGTGCAGGTGCTTTTTGTGGGAAGGCTCGAACCTAGAAAGGGCGTGGATGTGCTTTTGGCCTGTGTACCCGCGCTTTTGGAACGGCATGCCAACTTGCGCTTTGTGCTGGCAGGTGATGAGGCATACCGTCTGCCGGGTGGACTAACTTACCGGGAAGATTTTTTGAAACGGCATACCAACGCGCCTTGGTTAGAACGGGTTGTTTTTGCCGGACATGTTGATGACCAGAGTCTTTATCAGCACTACGCTGATTGTGATATTTTTGTGGCGCCTTCCCGTTTTGAATCTTTTGGAATTATTCTGATAGAAGCGATGATGTTTGCCAAGCCGGTGGTAGCCTGCCGTAGCGGTGGCATGCAAGAGATTGTGCGGGTAGGACAGACGGGGCTTTTAGCTGAGCCTGGAGACGCGTCCTCGCTGGAGGCAGCTTTGGATCAGCTGATCTGTGATGAGCCGAAAAGGCGGCGTTTTGGCAGCGCAGGTAGAGAGCTTTTTCTGGCGGAGTATACTAGATCAGTTATGGCTAGTCGCTTGGAACAGTGGTTCAAGAGACTTTCTGGTAAAGACGCAGCGGAGCCTGACCTGAGAGCAGAGCTGTTGATGCTATAATTTGTACTAGTAATACCAATTGGTACTCCTTATAACTGCACCAGTAACAGATTGTATCCCCCAATTTAATATTCACGTAAACGGATACCGCGATGCAGTAACTGTCTACGCATGGGATAGATCGTGCAATTTTGTTTTAAGCCTCTCGGCGGTGGCGCGGAGTTAAATTTACTTTCTCTGGAGAAAGTAAAATTCAT
>JAAYZI010000152.1 GCA_012514925.1 Deltaproteobacteria bacterium
CGCGAGATATGTATATGTGACAAGGTTTAATAAAAGCCCAGGTTATCAGAGCCTAGCTTTTCTGGTGATGGCTCTTGAAGTCAGGGTTTTTGACTAGTAGTGTTACGTAACCGCTTACGCGTGGAATTGATCATGCAATTTTTGTTTTAAGCCTCTCGGCGGTGGTGAGGAATTAACTTCATTTTCTCCAGAGAAAGTAATATTCATGTAAACGGTTACCGGATACACTAATCCCCATGAAAAAGTTGCTTTGGCTTTCAATTGTGGTTGCCACTGGCTTGTACATTTGCGGGCCAATTGTCGATCCAGATCTTTGGTGGCATCTTACCGTTGGCAGATGGATTATCTCCAATCATGAGATCCCGTATGTAGATTATTGGAATATGTTTTCTGTCGGTAAGCCCTGGCAAGCCTACTCTTGGAGTAATGAGGTCGTTTTAGCTTTGGTAGATGCTGCTTGGGGGATAAAGGGGTTGCTGACGCTTAAGATGCTACTGGCAGTGTTAATTGCCGCCTCGCTTTTTTACTCTCTTGGGAGGATTTCCCGCGATTGGTTCTTCGGCGGCGTTTTGGGCATGTATGCCACCGCGTCTTGCTTTAATCATTTTACACTTAGACCCCAGAGCTTGGTGTGGGCTCTGATGGCATTTCTGCTCTGCACTGCAGATCTAATTGATCGGGAGGGGTTGACCAGACGGCGTGGCCTGACCCTGTTTGTGATCATGTTAATCTGGGCCAACACTCACCTTACGGCTGCGCTTGGAATCGCACTCTCCGTGGCTTGGATTTGGCGCCGAGGCCAAGCTGCCTTGGCCGCTAAGGTGGGGGCGCTTTGTTTTTTAGGGACACTATTTACGCCATATTTTGGAGGCGAGTGGTTGGTCCTTTTTGCTAAAAGCAGCCATCCTTTCCGTCACAGTTCGATCGCTGAGTTTATGCCAGCCACGATTCTGCAGTACTCTACGGCCTTTCTTGTTATTTTAGGGGCGTTGTTTGCGGTTTTTTTGCACAAACAGCCCCGGCTGCTTCCGCCGATGCGTTTGATTGCAGGACTGTTTTTAGCGCTGGCAGGATTGTCGGTAGTCAAATTTTTGCCATGGGCCGTGATCTATATGTGCGCGTGCGTGGGTTCGATTTGGAGTTACGCTACCCAAGACCGCGGTGCGTTGGGTGGATTGGCGGAAGGAATTGAAAGGTTGCGCAAGGCTTTCACTTGGCTGCCGGAGGCTGGGCTGACTTTTGTCTGCTTGTGCGCTGCTTTTGTTAGCTGGAAGCGTGTCTGGGAGGTGCCGCTTAGCCTTGAGCACACGCCGGTGTCGGCAGTTGATTTCATTCTGGAGCGAAACCTGCCACATCCTGTCTTAAATGACTTCGGTAAAGGTGGATACTTAATGTATCGTTTTAGCGACAGCGCTGGAAAGCTTGACCATCTGGTGCCGATTGATGGCCGCACCAACGTAAACGATCCTAAAGCATGGGAAGGGTTTAGGGCCGCCTTTAATGGGCGAAATAATTGGCGGGATTACATTAACTTAGTCAATCCTAAAACTATTTTATGGAATACGCAGAGTGCTCTAAGCTCGATCTTGCTGGCCGGAGACGAGTGGTGCGAGGTCTACCGTTCGCCGCACCCCGGGGTTTACGCTGTGTATCTAAAGAAAGAGTATTGGCAGACCCGTAAAGAGGAGCTGCCATCGCCGAATTGTGCGGGAAAGCCTGGTAACCATCCGGGTTAATTCCGCAAAATAAATCTTAGACATGGCTTACTATCAGACTAAGCGGGCTGATTTTAAGATCAGCTTGGCCTCTATTGGACAAAAATTGCGGGAAGCCCTCGATCTGCGAATCTTGGCGGGTTTCAGTGCGGCGGCGCTGCTTTTGGTGGGGGTCGGTTGGTACAGCTACGGCAGTATCAAAAATTCGGTGCGTAGTCAGGTGCAGGTTTGGTTAGAGACCATGCTCGAAGCCGACGTGCAGGAACTTTCAGTTTGGTTTGAGGTGCAGCGATCAGCGCTTGCGCGTTTAGCAGCAGATGCGGAGGTCGAGAGGTCGGCAGTAGAGTTGATGGCTCTGGAGGAGGATGCCTCTGCAGGTCGTAGGGCTTTACTGCAGTCAGCCGCGCTCTCTAGCTTGAAAGAAACGTTCAAAGAGTTCGGCGAACAGCGGGAGCTTTTTGATTTTTTTGTTGCAGCGGCCAGCGGGCGCTACATTGCAGCCGCGCAGGAGGAACATATCGGAAATTTGGTGCCGGAGAGCCTGTATGGTTTTATGCGGGAAGTTTTAGGGGGTAAAGCCGCGGTAGCACCCAATGTTGGGAGCCCTGATCGTCTGCTTATCGGAGTGCCGCTTCGGAATGAAAGCGGGAAACCCGCGGCGGTTTTGGGTTTTTCAATCAGGCCGGAACTTAGCTTTGCGAAGGTGTTGATTGCGGGGCGACGTGACTCGCAAGCCGAGAGTCTAGTTTTTAATACTGAGGGTTTGATTATTTCAGGATCTGAACGGGGACAGATCGTTGCTCATGGTCGCTTTGCGCCCAAAAAGGGCAGGCCTAACGCTGGTTTTGGTGAGTACCTAGGTAACAGCGGCGAAATGATGGTAGGCGCGTGGGGGTGGCTGTCTGATTATGGGGTCGGTTTACTGACGCGCATGCGGGCGGATTACGCTTACCGCGCCCTTGAGGTTTTACAGCGCACTTTCGGGGTGCTGTTTGGGTTGTTGGTGGCCAGCACCTTTGGTTGTGTGTTGGTATCTTATGCTCTAATTATATGGCGGCGCCGGGCCCAGAAAGAGTTACAAGAGGCGCGGCACTTAGGTCCCTACGTGCTTGAAGAGCGCATCGGCAAGGGTGGCATGGGGGAGGTCTATCGGGCCAAGCATCGGCTTTTGCGGCGTCCCACTGCTATCAAATTGATTCGCTCAGAGGCTGTAAGCGTAGAAGCTCTTAATCAGTTTGAACGGGAGGTCCAGTTGACCAGTCAGTTGCGGCATCCCAACACTATCGCGATCTATGATTATGGCCGCACACCAGACAATATTTTCTATTATGCCATGGAATACTTAGACGGCATGACTCTTAAGGAGTTAGTGGGCACTTACGGTCCTCAACCTGAGGCCCGGGTGATTCACGTGCTGCAGGGGATCTGCGCTTCGTTGCACGAAGCCCATCAAGCTGGTTTGGTTCATCGTGATATTAAACCGGCGAATGTGATGCTTTGTAGCTTAGGCGGCTTATGCGACGTCGTGAAGGTTTTGGATTTTGGTTTGGTTACCGATTTAACCCGGCCCGGTGAGGGTGCGCTTGGACCGCTTCTAGGCTCGATTCGCTTTATTGCGCCTGAAGTCATGTTGACCCCGCAGGCCATTGATGCTCGCAGTGATATCTATTCCGTGGGGGCATTGGCCTATTATATCCTTACGGGCGGTTATGTCTTCTGTGCTCAGACTGATCTTGAATATCAACGTTGTGTTTTAAGCCAGGATCCAGACTCGTCCTCGTCCCGCCTTGGAAAAGCTATTGAAACTGATTTAGCGCAGGTTGTGATGGCGTGCCTTAGCCGCGACCTTTCCGCGCGTCCCCAAGATGTTTTGGACTTAAGCGCGCGCCTAGCAAATTGTCGTGCGGCTGGTGAATGGAATCACTCCCAAGCCAAGGAATGGTGGACAGAGTACGGCAAACATTGTAATGATCACGACGGCTCGGATGCTATGAACGCAACTCGAGCCGTAAAGTCCGTTCAGACATTGACAGTTGTTGCGGCTGAGCGGCAATAAAAGAATTTGGAGGAGCCATGGGTAAAGGAGATCAAAGGACAAAACGGGGTAAGATTGCGCGAGGCAGCTACGGTAAGACTCGTCCACGCAAAGCTAAGTTGGCGAATAAAAATAAAACAGTCACTTCTAGGAAGAAGAAAAAATAGGTGACCGCTTACGCGGGGAATTGATTACGTATGTACTAGTTAGGATTTTCTACCCCTCTATATAAAGGTGTATATAAGGGTATATATAAGGGTATATATAAAGGGGTAGAATGTACTAATAGCGATAGTGTTCGGGTTTATAAGGTCCCTGCTTCGGCACGCCGATGTACTCGCACTGTTCCGGGGTAAGCTCGGTTAGTTCAACTCCCAGTTTCTTCAGGTGCAGCCTCGCTACCTTTTCATCCAGCAGTTTGGGCAGAATATAAACTCCAACTTTATACTTGTCAGGGTTGGAGAAGAGCTCAATCTGAGCCATGGTCTGATTGGTAAATGAGTTGCTCATAACGAAGCTGGGATGTCCGGTGGCGCACCCTAAGTTCACCAAGCGCCCACGTGCCAGCACGATCAGAGCCCGGCCGTCTGGGAACACAAACTTATCCACCTGTGGTTTGATATTAACCTCTTTGACTTCTGGATTTTCGGTCAGCCAGTGCATGTCAATTTCATGATCGAAGTGCCCGATATTGCAGAGAATGGCTTGGTCCTTCATTTGCTGCATATGGGCTCCGGTAATGACTTTGCAGTTTCCGGTGGCGGTTACAAAGACATCGGCAATTGGCGCAGCTTGCTCCATCGTTACCACCTGATAACCCTCCATGGCGGCTTGTAAGGCGCAAATCGGATCCGCTTCGGTTATAAGCACTCGCGCGCCGTAATTTCTTAGCGCCCGCGCCGAGCCTTTGCCAACATCTCCGTACCCGCAAACCACCGCGATTTTTCCGGCGAGCATCACGTCGGTGGCGCGTTTTATGCCGTCCACCAGAGACTCGCGGCAGCCGTACAGATTATCAAACTTGGATTTAGTGACTGAGTCGTTAACGTTGATAGCTGGAATCTTAAGGGTGCCTTTCTGAAGCATCTGATAAAGCCGATGCACTCCGGTCGTGGTTTCTTCCGAGACCCCACGGATCTCAGGCAGGAGTTGCGGAAATCGTTCATGTACGATCAGCGTTAGGTCGCCTCCGTCGTCCAAGAGAAGGTTTGGACCCTTGTCCCCGAATTTAAGTGTCTGCTCGATGCACCACTCGTACTCCTCTTCAGTTTCTCCCTTCCAGGCAAATACCGGCACGCCTCTAGCGGCGATGGCTGCGGCGGCGTGGTCTTGAGTGGAGAAGATATTACAACTCGACCAACGTACTTCCGCGCCCAGGTGAATAAGGGTCTCGATTAAAACCGCGGTTTCGATGGTCATATGAATGCATCCGGCGATACGCGCACCTTTTAGCGGCTGTGCGCTTTCAAACTCCTGGCGGATGGCCATCAGGCCCGGCATCTCTTTTTCAGAGAGCTCTATCGCCTTGCGGCCCCATGCGGCTAGACTGATATCGGCCACCTTGTAGTCTGGTCTGAAGTTAGTCATAAATCATCCTTCCTGTGTTGTCTGAATATTAACAGCGTTTTGCGTTTTCCCAGTTGAATTGAAAGTAACATGGCATGGGGCTGAGTGTCCACATGCCCGGAGCAGGGCCGGTTCTTACGGATGCCGTCCAATAAAAATATCGACGCGGCGGTTAAGCTGCCGACCAGCTTCAGTTACGTTAGAAGCAATGGGGCGCTTGGAACCGTAGCTGGAAACGTGCAGCTGGTCCATGCTAATTCCACGCGCGCTAAGATAGGCGCTAACCGCTCGGGCGCGAGACTCAGCCAATCTCTGATTGTAGGTCGGAGTTCCGGCATCATCGGCGTGGCCCACAACGTTTACTACATAGGCGCTGGGACTGGTGCGGATTGAATCCGCAATTACTTCGAGATTAGCAATCGCTCCGGACCTAAGCGTGCTGGAATCGGGATCGAAAAAGACCTGATAGATCCCTCCTGCCAGATCGGTGGCGATGGCTTGATCAAGACGCGCTTGCAGGTGCGAAAGCATCTGAGCATTAGCGGTATTTTGAATACGTAAAGAAGCCAACTCTTGCTCTTGTTGTATCTGGACATCCTCTTGGGCGTCGTAGGCCAGCCCACTCATGGCGCCGCTGACTGCTCCAAACCCGGCTCCAATTGCGACGCCTTCTCCTGTAGGCGCGCCCTCTACTTGGTGCCCCACCACTGCGCCTGCGCCCGCGCCCCATGCAGCGCCGAGAGCTGCGCCGGCTATGGTCTTATCCGGGCCGGGAGTTGGCGCGCAGGCGCTTATTGCAAATAAGACAAATAAGACAGGGACGGTGATAAGGTAGATTGAAGAAGTCCAGCTTTTCATGTTTGGTCTCTAAAGTATTAATATCCGTTTGGTAAACGATAGTACACTTGTCCCTTCCAGTCTATCGGGTAAGTTTTCGGCGCGTGCACTGGAGCACCGCTGCCGCTACGCAGCCAAGACTAAGGAGCCACCAGGGCAAGTCGCCGATGCGGCTATAAATAGTCCTAACTGAGAAGGGCTGGAGGTCGGCAAAGAGAACCCCTTCGCTAAAGGGTGGGATAGATGCGGTTGTGGCTCCGGTGGCGTCGACTACGGCTGTAAGGCCGCTGTTAGTGGATCTAAGTAAATAGCGGCGGTTCTCAATGCTTCGAAATGCTGCGATCTGGTGATGTTGATAAGGCGCGACACTGCGGCCGAACCAAGCATCGTTGGTAAGGTTCACTAAGAGTTCGGCTCCAGCTAGGACAGCCTCGCGCGCCAGGCTTTGCACTACATCTTCGTAGCAGATCAGTGGGGCGACCTTTAGAACCTTCGTTTCGGTTAGGGCGTCCATGATTGGAATATTAAAAACGCCTGCGGAGCTTCCGCTGCTAAAATTTGCAGCTCCAGGGTTTAGGCTTTGAATCCAGGGGAGCCAGGTGGCAAATGGCATGTACTCGCCAAAAGGCATCAGGATCCTTTTATGGTAAGGGGGCGGTACGCTTCCGTCCGGGAGCACCGCCATGGCGCTGTTAAAAAGATAGCGGTTGTTTTCGACACTGAAGGTGCCAAGCAGTAAAGCTGCGTCTTCCCCCAAGTAGGGCACCCGTGAGTCGTGCTTAACATGTCCGACTTCGGCTGGAATCCACTCTTGCAGAACTGTTTCCGGCCAAATTATAAGCAGGTTTGGTTTATGGCGCCGTGCCTCTTTCGAGAGAGCCAAGTAACGAGCTGTGTTCTGTTTGAAGTATTTGATGTCGTGTTTTTCAGCGATTGTAAGATTAGCCTGTACTAAGGCTACCGTTTGAGTGGGACCTTCAATTTTTTTAATCGCGTGAATTGTAAAGAAACCGTAAGCCAAAGCTGCCGCCCCGGCCAGGGCTGGCGCAAGCATGCGTAAGTGGCGCTCCTTAAGGTAGCAAAATCTGACCAGTGCTTCCGTTATCCAGCAGAGCAGAAAAGATACTAGTTGCGCGCCGGCTAGATCGGCAATCTGCACAAAAGGCAAAAACGCTAGTTGAGTGTGGCCGATTTGCCAGGGAAAGATGCGCACGGTTAAAAATTCAGCCGCAGTCCAGGCCAGAGACAGACGCAAAGCAAAACGATCAAGCCCTACCGGTAGATTTAGAAAGAGAAAAGAGCAGATCAAATACTGTAGGGCGTTAAAAAGCGTAAAGCCTGTAAAAATTAAAGCCGTGGCAGGTGGCGAGAATCCGCCGAATTCGGAGATGGTGCCAGCCAGCCAGTAAAATCCAAGGCAGCTGGTCAGCACGCCGCTAATGTAAGCGCAGAGATATGGCCTTTCGGCTTGTAGCAGCGTTAGTAGAAGGAACCCCATGCCGAGCCATGCTAGTAGCGCGCCCGGAATCTCTCCGGGAAACCACCAGGCAGTGCCGACGCAGAGGGCACTAATTAACGCCATCAAGCAGGGCCGTATGTGAGTAGTTGGTGCCATAGCAAAAGCCTGGATGCCATTAAATTGTAATTTTTCCCAGTGTGGTAAGCATCTTTATCCTCTCCACGGCGCGTTATGTCATTTTAACCCCTTCGACTTCTAGCATATTTGGGGTTATACTCGCCAGGGAGCTGGGGGGTGCTCTGGCTTGGCATTATTCTGGAGGTGTTGGCTGTGCGGTATCTGACTCCCGTCTTGATTTTTGTTTTAGCGCTTACGATTGGGTTTCTTTCCATCTATGGTGGCGGTAGCTATGCTGCCTTGAAATCTTTAGAGCGCAGTTTAGCGATTCAAAAGAAGAAAAATCTGATTGAGCAGCGCTACGTCGAAAGGCTAGGGAAGCAGATCGATGGGCTTCAGCAAGATGATCGTGTTTTAGAGAAGGCGGCGCGTAACGAACTTGGCATGGCGCGTCCAAATGAGCTACTCTTTATCTTTGATAACGAGGAGCCCGTCCTCGACGACGAAGAGTCTAGCGCTAAGAGGCTACCGTGAGAGATTCAGATAGAGGACATGTTCGTGCAGCTCCGCAGTCCCGGGCACGAGTATCTCTTAGGAGACCGGTTGCGGCTAGTGCTATTTTAAAACCGTTGCTTAAGAAGCATGGTCTGGATAAGCAGCTTGCACGTTATGAATTTGTGACCAGGTGGCGTGAGATTGTAGGCGAAGAAATTTCAAAGCGCAGCCGTCCCGCGTATTTTCGTGGCAACGTTCTGGTGGTGCAGGTTTCTAGCTCAGTTTGGGCCCAAGAGCTGGGATTTTACAAACACGTTATTTTAAACCGGATCCGTAAGCATGTGCGAGATGGCCAGATCGTGGACGATCTAGCTTTCTGTGTTAATGGGGATGGTTATTAACTCTTTGGGCTTTGTTCCTGGTCCTAATGATACCCCAAGTTTATCTTTACTTTCTCCGAGGAAAGTAAATTTGTAGCGCCGCAAATAATTTGCAAGAAGTGGTTACGATGC
>JAAYZI010000153.1 GCA_012514925.1 Deltaproteobacteria bacterium
CGCTCATGGTCTCTGCAGCACCTAGGAGGCACCGGGAGATCTTAGCCGCTTCCGCGAACAGCTTCGAAGTGTTCCTGGCACGGTGCACTGTATCCGTAGGCGCTTCACTAGCTGGCGCTACCTCCTGTTCAAGTTCCTTAATGAAATCCAAAGCAACTCGCCGCAAGGCGCTCTTCTTCCACTCCGAGAGAGGTCCATCTTGCTGCTGAGGATTAATCAATGCTCCTTTAAACTGCCTAAGCGCCAACGAACCATCAGGTGAATTGGTATACCGGGCGAGCTTCTGGTCAAAAAACTGATACAAGGCTAGTGAATCGCGCTCTTCGGTATAGTCACATGTGCGCGCTGCGTAATAATCAGCAGAAGTTAGAAGCTCTGTAATCTTTTGATCTCGTTTAATGAATGGGTCCATAGAGAAATAATATAACGGATTATTGACTCCTAGTCACTTCGGCGCAGAGTTAATTTCACTTTCTCCAGAGAAAGTAATATTCATACAAACGATTACGAAGCTTTTATTAAACCTTGTCACTTATGCATATCTCGCGCATAGCTCTCTGACTCATAATTTATCAATCCTTTGCGCGAGATATGCATATGCGACAAGGCCAACATTAGGTCATACCAAACTGAATGACCTTACGTTTTATATGAAAAATCATACGCCATCTGTATGATCATAACCGCTTACGCGGGGAATTGATTCTAAGGCCACAAGTCCCTCAGGGACCCTTCTTAGAGGTGAAAACATCTTAGAGGAGAGTCAACCGCCCCGATTATAACTGATACGAGGCGGCTGATTTTGTGGACAAATACATATAATTTTCAACTTTCGCTAAGCCCAGGCTCCTTCAATTTTGGGCATAGTCTGCGACCAAGATTCCTGGAAGCGCAGGAACTTCTCCGCAGTCCGCCGCAGCTCGAGGCAGTCAAGCTCCACCGCCAGCACAGCGTTGTCCAGGAAGCCTTCGCTCTCATCGGCCTGCCCCTGTTTGAGAAAATGTCGCGCAGCGTCGATGCTGGATGAAACCGCCATAAACTCTAGCTGGTCAGTGGTGAAGTGTCCGATGAACACTCCCATCTGCTGCGGAGTGAAGCCGTAAATCCTGATCTTCTCCCGCAGGTATTTAAAGCGAATGATGTCCTGGCGGCTCCTAGTCCAGAAGGCCTTGTGACGCTGCGGCGGCAGGTGACGGATCCAGAGCTGCTTGTCAAAAAAGAACTTCATATTCTTGGCCAAAGCGTTGATGGCGTAATCGTCATCCTCGCCGCGGGTGCTGTAAGGATCGTAGCAAACTTGATGATACATTTTCCGGTTAATCACCATGTTGCCGCCTACCGCGCCAATAGTCGGACTCAGCGGATCGGGATGCTCCAGGCTCTGCTTAATGTCGGCGTTGAAGAGACGATCCTTAGGCCAGTTTTTGTACTCGACACTCATCTGGCCGTCGTAATAAGCCTTGCCGTCCTCGTCAACATAATAGCCGGTCTTGCCCAAGACTTCATCGCCCTGCCAAGTTGTTCCGATATTGCCGGTGGCTTTAGAGATATACTCCGGATCTTCGATCAGCTCATCATCGTCGATCTGAATCACATTCTCATAGCCCTTCAAGTTGGCGTAAATCAGGCCCATATTCCGGATCGCGCCGTAGCTCCGCATATGCACATCTTCCAGAAACTCTGCGGCAAAGCCCTTGTCGCGCATGAGTTGCTTGATGCGCTCCAAATCCTCTGCGCTAAACACATGTAGATTCAACTTCAGCCCGGTAGCCAGCTGCTTGACTTTCTGCTCGATTCGCGGCTCGGTCGGCGCAGGGAAAAGCACCACTGGCTGCTGATAACCGTTAGCCGCAAAGTTCTCCAGGGTACGTCTTAAAGTGCCGTCTTCCTCGATTGGAACCGGATGGTCAAAAGTCTTCCAAGTATCCATTCCAGGCACCGACCAATAAGTCGGAATGATGAAACAGTCTCCCATGTCACACCTCCAGTGTGTCTAAAGTTTATCAGTCTCTAAAGCCGCGTCGCCCTGGCTGTGCCTGCCCGGACGCGCCCCTTTGGTTTCAACTGCAAACAGGACCGGATACTTGCCTTTGCCCAGCAATATGTGAACCGCCTGAATAACCTTTGGCAGGGCATCCACAATGCGCGCGAAAAAACGCAGCTGTTCAGCAATCTCGATGTTTAAATGACGGTAAAACACCTCAAAATTAAAGCCGCCAGTCTTGCTCGCCAGCACCGTGCGCACCCGCTGATACTCCTTGATCTTGGCGGTAACGCCAACGTCTCCGCTTCTGGCCCTTAGCTCATCGAGCTTCCGCTCACTGATATCATCCAGCTTATTCAGTTCGTCAAATACCTGCAAGGCGTGTTCCCGCGGCGCTTCATAGCGCGTAGTCACGTCATCCGTCTTAATCGAAAAGAACTCACCGGAGGGGTCTAGTTGCAGTCTGCGCGCCGCCTCCAGCGCCGCTATGTTACCGACCAGCGAAGCGGTAGCCTGCTCGATAATCGTCGGCCGATAGCCGCTGCGTTCGCGCAGGTGCTCGACTTGCGTATCTAACCCTGCCAGATAGACATGCAACTGTCTGGTAACGTCTCTGATCCGCTCAAAAAGCACCGGCAGAAGCTCGTTGTCCGCGCGGTAATGGCCGGTCACGGTCTGCAGCTCATTACTGCGCGAAATTGCATCGCTTGAGACGAACCACCACGGCCAGAAAGAAGTTCGCTCATTGAGCTCCCGCCCCAGCGCGGCCGAGTCCACATTAGTGCGGCAACCGAGAAAAGCGAACAGGCTAGCCGGACCCGACGGAAATGAGACGAAGGGGATCTCGCGATCAGGAAATTCGTTCTGCGCTGACTGCGCTGCCACACGCACTGTGCGATAGTCAGGGACATAGTACTTGGTGCCAGTCGCCGCCACTATCAGCGCCTGGTCACCACCGGCTAGATCCCGCTCACCGCGTTCCACCACGAACTGTCGTGGTTTGTCGTGGGCGGCACCCTCGATGGCCTGATGCATAGTATCGTGCCAATCCTCGGTACATGGCACCAGTTGACCGGTTTTCTCGCGCACGGCCGAGACTGTCTGGCCTAGGTGATCGAAGAAAGAGGTCAGAGTGTTGGGTCCGGCGTCTTCCAGAATTCCCCTGTTCATGCGCTCCTCATGCACAATCAGCTGGCTGTTGTCACGCGAGGAGAAACTGTGCTCGGCCAAGATTGATTCATTCACGCGAACTTTTTGGGGAGCGATGCGAGTATCATCATCGAGCTGCAGCACCTTCATCGGTCGGCATGAGGCCAGCCCAATTGCACCCACCAATACATCCAACTTGACGCGTTGGCTGGCGTAGCCAGTTTCGTAGAGTATCGCCTTTACGACCTCGGCCTGTAGACCAGTCATCTCAATCACCTGGTCCACCACCATGGTCTGCGTCTCTGGCGAAAGACTCAGCAGCGACGGGCAGACCGCCTCGCTACCCTCGAAGATCCTTTCAAGCGCGCGTTGGCGCTGCTCAGCGGCCTGCGAATCAGCAGTCGCGTCGCCTATCAGGATCATAACATCCTCGGCTTCCTGAGCCTGCACCACCGATCTTAGCATACGAGGCAAAGAACCGTCGCCATCGGCTCCCCAGCGATTAAGCGACGGGCAAATCACCACTTTGTCCGGCAGGCTATTAGGGTCGATTTTTCTTTGTTCCCACACCGGTTCCATCCAGTTTATCCCTCCCTATGTAAAAAC